>DASSZB010000026.1:0-4701 GCA_035702935.1 Dehalococcoidia bacterium | reverse complement strand
GGCGATGGGGGACGTGGCCGTCCGGGTGGGCGAGTAGGCTATTCCGCGGCGAGCGTTTGGTCGATTATCGCCTGGAAGAACTCGTACGGCTGGGCGCCGGAGATCAGCAGGCCGTTGATCAGGAATGAGGGCGTGCTGCTGACTCCCTGGCGTTGGGCGTCCTGGACGTCCAGCAGCACTTCCGCCATATTCTCGCGCGAGCCAAGGCAATCGCTGAACCGCGACTCATCCGCGCCGGCATCGACCGCGAACTCAACCAGCGACCCCGCTGAAAGTGTCTCCTGGTTCTGGTAGAGCAGGTCATGATAGTCCCAGTACACGCCCTGGTCGTTGGCGCAGCCGGCCGCCTCCGCTGCGCTAACTGCGACGGGGTGGATGCTAGCCAGCGGCAGGTCACGGGCTACGTACCGTACCCTGTCGCCGTACTCCTCCTTGAGTCGGGGAAGAGTGTCCTCGGCGAACTTCTTACAGTACGGGCACTGAAAGTCGGAGAAGGCCTCGATCGTGACCTTCGCGCCGTCCGGTCCCCATGACGGGTCGTCTGCCCCGGCAAGTGAGGCAGCAGTCCCACTCTTGCCACCGTTATCGTCATCGTCCAGCAGAGCGTGCGCGGCGAAGCCTCCCATGAAAAAGGCGAGGGCAAAGAGCAGCACGGCCGCGGCCACGCCGGCAAACAAGAGAACGTTGCGCGACGGGGGCGCGGCGGTTGCTGCGCCCTCAGCCTCGGGCGCGACCGCCAGTTCCTCCATCAGAGCATCGGGGGGCGGCACAGTCGCCGGAGCCGTTTCCTCGGTCAATTCGCCTGTGGGAGAGGCCGGCGGGAAACCCCCACCCTCTGCATTCGGATTACCCTGCGTTTCCATGTTTACTGCCGTCCAAACACCACCCTAATCCGCACGCGAAGAGCGAAACAGTGCCAACCGGCACGTCCATATGGCCGTGATATAATTTGCGCGAGAGGGCCCCCATTTCGGGGGGCCGTTTCATGTCTGGACCAGAGCCATGTTTGACAAACTTGCGGGAATCGAACAACGCTACCGGGAACTCGAGCAAGAGATGGCCCGGCCGGAAATCGCCGGTGACTACGACCGGTTGCAGGCGCTTGCCCGCGAGCACTCCAGCCTCCAGGAGATCGTGCAGATCCTCAACGAGTACCGCCGCGTCGAAAAATCACTGTCCGACGCCCGCACCATCGCGGCCGAGGCCGGTGACCCCGAAATGACCGAGCTCGCGCGCGAGGAAATCGCCACGAATGAGTCGCGCGTCGAAGAGCTCGAAGCCAAGCTCCGGCGAGCGCTCATCCCGAAAGGCAAGTTCGACGACTAGGACGTGATCGTCGAGATCCGCGCCGCCGCCGGCGGCGACGAAGCCGGTCTTTTCGCCGGCGACCTCTATCGCATGTATAACCGCTACGCCGAGCGCCAGCGCTGGCACGTCGAGGTCATCGACGCCAACCAGAGCGACGTCGGCGGCTTCAAGGAAGTCGTCTTCGAGGTCCATGGCAAGGGCGCGTACAGCCGCCTCAAGTACGAGAGCGGAGTGCACCGCGTCCAGCGCGTCCCGGAGACGGAGGCGCAGGGCCGCATCCACACGTCCACGGCGACGGTAGCCGTCCTCCCGGAAGCTGATGAGGTGGACATCCAGGTCGACCCGAAGGACCTGCGCCTTGACTTCTATAACGCCGGCGGCGCTGGCGGCCAGAACGTCCAGAAAAACGACAACGCCGTGCGCATCACCCACATTCCGACGGGCATCGTCGCCACCTGCCAGGACGAGCGCTCCCAGCTCAAGAACAAGACCAAGGCGATGAACGTCCTGCGTTCACGGCTCCTGGCCATAGAGCAGAGCAAGCAGCGGGAGGAGATCGAATCCTCGCGGCGCTCGCAGGTCGGTTCGGGCGAGCGGGCAGAGAAAATCCGCACTTACAACTTCCCCCAGGACCGCATGACCGACCACCGCGTGAACTACACTCGCCACGGTCTCCCGCAACTTCTCGATGGCGACATGGACGACGTCATTGAAGCCCTCACGGCAGCCGAACAGGCCGAGGCGGTAGAAGCGCAGTTGACTTGACCATCCACGAAGCCCTCCGCCACGCCGCCGCGCGCATCTGCGAAACGGGATCCGACGAGGCGACTCTGGAAGCGGAGATCCTCCTCATGCACGCCACCGGTCTCGATCGGGCCGGTATATATGGGCGCCTCGCCGACGACCTGCCCCCGGAACAGTCCGCCGCGTTTCAATCGTACGTTGAGCGCCGCCTCCTGCACGAACCAGTCCCATACATCACGGGCCACAGGGAGTTCTTCGGCCTGGACTTCGAGGTCACGCCGGCCGCCCTCATTCCGCGACCCGAAACTGAGACGCTGGTCGAACTCGTCCTGCTTTTCGCGCAGGAGCGGGGTGAAGCACTGACGATAGCGGACATCGGCACCGGCTCAGGCGCCATCGCGGTGTCGCTCGCTCACACCCTGCCTGGGTCTCGGGTGATCGCCACCGACATATCGCCTGAAGCCCTCAACCTCGCCCGCTGCAACGCCGAACGCCACGCCGTAGCAAACCAGATAGATTTCCGCCAGGGCGACGTTCTCACGCCACTGGACTGTGAGGTCGACGTCATCGCCACCAACCTGCCGTATGTGCGTACCGACGAATGGCGCGCGCTCCCGCCTGAGCTCGCTGAACACGAGCCCCGCGTGGCATTCGACGGCGGTCCTGACGGACTTGACCTCATTCGGCGGCTCCTGCGTGACGCGCCCTCGCGCCTGCGCCGCGGTGGCGCACTCTTCGCGGAGATCTCATATGAACAAGCGGAAGCAGCCCTCTCTTTGGTCGAGCAGGCGTTCCCAGGAGCGTCAAGCGCGGCCCGAAAGGACCTGGCCAACCTCGACCGCGTCCTGTGCGTCTACACGTGAAGACACGTCATTTCTTGAATGACGCCGCGAACATGGCACGCGGCTCGATCCAGGCGTAGGGCGCCGACTCCCAGAAGCCCCAGCTATCCCAATCGGGACCGTACACCTCGCGCACGCACTCCTTGAAACCGTCGTAGTCGCCGCCTGCCTTGTCGATCTCATGCGCCCTGCCATGAACGGTCACTGCCAACTCCTCGCCCCGTGTGTGCGTCGCGCTCACCTGGGGCCTCGCCCGAATGTGCCGAAAACGAAGCGACTGCTCGGCCGACCCGAACCAGAAGTGGCCCCGGTAGAAGATTCCATCCACAGCGCCAACGATTGGCTCGCAGCGCGAGTTGACAGTCGCCAGGACGATGAGTGACATTCCCTGCAACTCGGCGCACACCTCTTCTGCTGACAGCCGCCTCTCCGGCGTAATTATGGAACGCAGGTGGCCGCCCGCCCGGCCGTAGGTCCTATCCAGCAAGCCCTGGAGATTCTGGATGTCTTCCGGCGTCTCGCGCATGAGGTCACACTACATCGTAAGCCCGAAGGCGGCAACGGGAGCATTTGTGACGAATGTCACATTTTCCCCGGCGCCGAGCGATACAATGAAGGTGCGATGGAATGGCTAGTTGACGCACCTTGGAAGGACTACCCTGCGGCCATCCTGATGGCCCTCGGTACACTCATTGCCGTCGTCGGTACGCGCCGCCAGGCTACGGGCATAATGATGCCCACCGGAGCATCCGCAAAAGCCGTGACGTGGATGCGCGGTTTCCGGCAAACCATCGCGGGGCTCGCGCTCCTTGGGATAGGCGCGGCGTGGCTCTGGCAGGCGCCGTGGCTCCTCGCGCTATCCCTGGTCATCGGTGCCGGAGAGATCTTCGAGTCCTCGCTCGACGTCTGGGCGCTTACCAGGGGCAGAGACCTGCAGCTTGGGCCGCGTCTGAACAAGCGTTGAGCCAGTCGCCCGGTTTTCCGCGCCATTTGACATACAAATCGCACTTCTGCCTCCCTCATCCTGCTAAACTCTGCGCATACCGAGCGTTCTCCGTGACGAAAGGAGACACGATGAAGGGCTTACTGCGCAGGATCAGGGACGATGAGACAGGACACGTCATGGTTGGCGTGCCCGCGCTCGTGGCGGCCATCGGGGCCGTCTTGCTCGGCTATGGCGCCGCTCAAGACGACACCATTGCCGTGATTGGTGGGTGGGTGCTCGGGCTCGGGGTCTTCGCCACCGCCATCGCCGGCCACCGCGGAATCGACTACGAGGTCTACGAACGCCTGAACAAGCTGGAAAAGTAGAGCGCGCCAGGAGGTAGACCCCGAAGTTCGTAGCGTGCGGTGACTGCCTCGCGATATGTGTTAAGAACCCGTAACGCTTCGCCGGAACTGTCACCAGGGCCTCGCTATCTTCACCACGCCGCGTTAGCATCTCAATGTACACGCGCGGCAGCAGAAGGAGGAGCGAGATGGCAGTCAAGCCCATACCGGACGGTTATCACTCGGTAACGCCGTACCTCACGGTTAACGGTGCGGCCAAACTCATCGACTTCATGAAGGAAGTGCTCGGCGCCGAAGAGATCTTCCGGATGGATTCACCGGACGGTGTCGGTCACGCGGAGATGCGCGTCGGCGACTCTGTCGTTATGCTCGCGGACGCCGCCGGCTCCGCCACGGGCAAGGCATCTCCGGCCATGCTCCACATCTACCTGCCGGACGTCGACGCCGCCTATCAGCGGGCGTTGAAAGCCGGCGCCAGGAGCGTCCGGGAACCAGCCGACCAGTTCTACGGCGACCG
>DASSZB010000436.1:0-4611 GCA_035702935.1 Dehalococcoidia bacterium | reverse complement strand
GTGGGAAGAGCTGGCCGGTAAGTTTCGGGACTGCGCGGCCTTTGTCCTGAGGGCCGAGCGCATCGAAGAGGTTATTGCCCTCTGCTACCGCATGGACGACTTGCCGAACATCAGCGAGTTAACGGACACAGTGAGCACGTCTGAGCCTTGACAGGGCAAGTAGTGCGGAGCATGATTCGCGCATCCAGAAGCAGGCAAGAGACAGGAGGGACTCCAATGCCCATGTACATGTTTCAGGCTGCCTACACGTCCCAGGCCTGGGCGGGACAGGTCAAGAAGCCCGGCAACCGCCTAACCGCGGTGGGCAAGATGATCAAGGACTCCGGCGGAAAGGTTGTGGCCAGCTACTACGCCTTCGGCCAGCACGATGTTGTGATCATCGCGGAGATGCCGGACAATAGCGCGGCTGCGGCGTTCTCCATCGCGGCCGCGGCAAGCGGAGCTCTGAGTCACCTCCGAACGACGCCGCTGATGACCGAAGCGGAGGGAGTGAAGGCAATCAGGGCAGCTGGCAAGAGCGCCTACCGCCCGCCCGCCTGATTACAGCCGCCGCACCAGCGAAGTGACGTATTCGTCGGCGCGGGCGCGGACGGTCCGCACCGGCACGTCCAGGCCGAGGTCGGTCCATCCGTGGTAGGTATCGCCACCGGGAAGCCAATCGGTGAGTGTCATGACGTCCCAGAAGGGATCGTATTCCGCCCACTCGAGGCAGTGGTCCAGGAAGCGGTCGGCCACCTGGACGCCGTGCGAGAGCGCCAGGTTGCGGCGGCCGTGTCCGATGTCGGTGCCGGCTGGGCCGCGGCAGGCGTTCACCCAGTCCACGATCCCGGAGATGCTGCCGCCGAACCAGAGGATGTTCGCCGGGTGATAGTCGCGGTGGATGAGGTGCTGTTCCGCAGCCGGGGCGGGACCGCGGGCAACATCCAATACCCTAGCCCATTCACGAGGGCGTTTAGTCCAGGTGGGGACCTGGAGCGACGATGTGTCGTTGTACGGCCTGTAAGTCCAGGGCATCTCAGTACTCGAGGGCTGCGCGGCGTGGATGCGCCCGAGCGCCTCTGCCATCTGGCGTAGCCACGAATCAATGTCCGGTGGCGCCAGCACGATTCGCCCGCGCAGTCTCGTCATCAGCACGGATGGAACGCCCGAGGCTGAGCCGTCCTCGTCGACGGCAATCAGGCGCGGCGCGGGGACATCGGTGCCCTCGAGAAGGCGCAGCGCGGCCGCTTCTCGGCTGGCAATATCGGGTTCGCGGCCGAGCCAATCGGCCCGCACGAAGCGTCGAAGGACGAGACGCCGGGCGGCGCCGTCGCGTACAACTACGAGGGAGTGCACTGCGCTGGAGACGCCGCCGCGCAGCCGGCGGACTGAGGCGACGCGCGCCCCCGGACCGACGACGGACTCGACCCAGCGCAGCGATTCAGGTGTGGGCGGGACGCGGAGCGTGAGCTCGTCCGGCGCGGGCACGGCCGGGCTACTGCCCGCCGGTGACCCGGTCGGCCGCGGCTTTGAAGCGCGAGCGGTGCTCGTCCGACTGCCGGAGCTCGATGTTGTGCTCCATCTCGCGCTTTGCTGCATTCTTGTTGGCGGTGGCGATGTCGATGACCTCTTTGGATGCCAGGATGGCGGCGGCGGAGTTCTGTGCGATCTGGCCGGCCATCTCCATCACGAAGTGCGCCAGTTCGGCCTGCTCGACGACATGGTTGACGAGGCCGATGCGGACGGCCTCGTCGGCGTCCACCGTACGTGCCGTGAAGATCAGCTCCTTGGCCATGGGCGCGCCGACGAGGCGTGGGAGCTGGCTGGCGCCGACGGAGAGGCCGTAGCTGGCGCCGACAAACCGGAAGCGGGCGTTGTCGGACGCTATCCGTATGTCGCAGGCGATCGCGAAGACAGCGCCGCCGCCGTAGGCGTACCCGTTGACAGCGGCGATGAGGGGTTTGCTGACCCGCGACAGGCGAATGGCAGCCCGTGCTGCGAAGTCCTTGCCGTCACGGCCGTCGCTCCGCGCCTGGACGGCCTCCGCCATATCCGCGCCGGCGCAGAACGCCTTGTCACCGGCGCCGGTGAGGATGATTACACGGACGTCGTCATCAGCTTCCAGGGCGTCGAGGACCTCGATCATCTCGCGGGACATAACGGAGTTGATGGCGTTGTGCTTGTCCGGCCGGTTCAGCCGGATGGTGGCAATGGCGCCGTACCGGTCCAGGATGAGGGCTTCAAATGTCATTTGAAAACACCATAGGGGCTAGGCGTACCTCGCCCCTACGTCGGTTTATTGCACCGTCTTAGACGGACAAGATGTGGATGGAGACGGCCGCCGGGTCTCCCTTGACCATGCCCCCGCCGTTCTCCGTGAGGCCCACCTTCGGGTCGCGGACCTGGCGATCGCCGGCCTCGCCCCGAAGCTGCGAGAAAATCTCGACGATTTGGGCGACGCCCGTAGCGCCGATGGGGTGGCCCTTGGAGATCAGCCCACCGCTCGTATTCACGGGCTTTGGGCCGTCGAAGTAGGTGGCCTTAGAGTCGATCAGCTGACCACCCTCGCCGGGCCCACAGAGGCCGAGCTCTTCATACAGCACCAGCTCGGCAGGAGCGGAAGCGTCGTGGACTTCGAGGACATTCAGGTCTTCGGGGCCGACGCCGGCCATCTCGTAAGCGCGCTTGACGACGGCCTCGGTCACGCCCGGCTCGCCGGGAGCGCGGTCGAAACCCGAGCCCAGGACGGAGGCGCGGACAAAAACGGGCTTGCTCGTGAACTGCTTCGCCTTCTCGGCCGATACCAGAATCGCCGCCGCGGCGCCGTCGCCGATGGGGGAGCACATAAGCCGGGTCAGCGGTTCGGCCACGGGGGGCGAGGCGAGGACGTCCTCGAGCGAGTAGACCTCGCGGTACTGGGCGTGCGGGTTGAGAGAGCCATGGTAGTGGTTCTTGACCGCGATGCGGGCGAACTGCTCTTTCGTCGTACCGTACTTCGCCATGTGCTGGCGGGCAAAGGCCGCGTAGAAGTCCATGAACATGGAGCGCTTCTCGCCGGCGCCTTCCTCGGGCGCTGGAGTCTCGCCTGTCTTCGCGGCGGCATTAGCCTGGGAGGCCTTCATCGCGGCCTGCATCGACTGCACCCACTCCACGTCGACGGCGGCCCCGATGGCCTGGAAGGAGCGGCGCTTGTCCTCGTGGTAGAGCTTCTCCATGCCGACGGCCAGGGCGACGTCGTACATGCCGGAGGCGACGTACATCCAGGCGATGTGGAAGGCCGTGGAGGAGGAGGCGCAGGCATTCTCGGTGTTGATGATGGGAATGCCGCCGATGCCTATATCGCGCAGCGCCACCTGGCCGCGGATCATCTCCTGGCCGGTGATGAGGCCCGCGGTGGCGTTGCCGACGACGGCGACGTCCAGCTTCGACTTGTCGATACCGGCTGAGGCGAGGGCGCCCTTGACGGCCTCACCAGCGATGTCCTTCATGCTGCGGTCCAGGAACTTCCCGAACTTCGTCATGTCCGCGCCGACCACGGCGACGTCCCTCATGGGCTTCCTCCTTAGCGTTTGCTTAGCGGGCGCTTAGAAGCGCCATCCACAGTATATGACAAAGGCCGATGCGTTAGAACCCGGCGACACATGGATGGGGGAGTGGGCCAAGGGCGGACGTAACAATCCGGTGACAAAGCGCTCGGGGCGTATCCCACCGGTTTACACCGGCGCTGCAATCCGTAGGATTGTAGGTTGGATGCCTGTCATGCCTCGCCGAAGCCTCACCTTAGCCCCGTTCGTCCTCCTGCTCGTGATCGCGTGGACTGTGTCTTCTGCACCCGGGTCGACGCCCGCTCTCGCCGCTGCCATCGACACGGACCGGGACGGCATTACCGACGTTGCAGAGTCCGCCTGCGGCGGCAACGCCGAGAATTCCCGGATCCGGCCGGAGCGCATCGACGACGTTTTCGCCGGCCGAAACGAAGACGGGGATGGACAGACCGACGAGGGCCTGCCCGGTTCTGCCGCTTCCCATGACTGCGACGGCGATGGCTACACCGGGTTGGCTGAGCAGAGCATCTTCGAGGTTGCTGGGCGTGACCAGGACGCGTGCGGCATCGACGCGTGGCCTTCCGACTTCGTGTCCGGGGGCCTGTCCAACAGCACCAACCGGATCACCCTGGCCGACCTGGCAAGTTTCGTGGCGCCCGAACGGCACCTCAACACGAGTCCAGGCGATCTGGGCTACAACACCCGCTGGGACCTCTCTCCCGGTCCCGGGATGTCCGCGGAGACGATCAACCTGCAGGACCTCGCCACTATGATCGCCGGAGACACGGGGTTTCCGTCGATGTTCGGAGGCGAGAAGGCGTTCGCCGCGCGTCCGTGCCCGTGGCCGCTCACGAGTGGCTGGTCGCTGGGTACACCGATCCCGGGCGCCACCTATCCGTTGATGGTTGGGCTCGTTTCCATCCCCGGGCGCCCGGACGAGGCCGTGGTCGTCGCTCAGAAGCAGGAGAAGGCTTACCGCATCTCGCTGTCGGGGGCGTTCACCCCAACGCTATTCGGAGATCTATCAGGAGTCGTCGGGGGATCGGGGGGTGAAGAGGGCTTCCTGGCGCTGGCTTTCCCGCCGGGC
>DASSZB010000382.1:0-2043 GCA_035702935.1 Dehalococcoidia bacterium | reverse complement strand
GTCATCTGGCGCAACAAGCTGGTCGCTTCCAACGGCAACTACCTGCCGCACCTGCTGCCGGTCGACCCGACCCTGCACTGGGCCAATCCGGCGCGCGTGGGGGGCGAGACCGACATGCGGCCGAACTTCGATCGGCGAAGCTACGTCCGCACCACGAGCCCCGCCGAGGCGGCAGCGATCAATCCAGTCAACCAGTACACGCGCTACTGGGGACCGGTCCCGCTGGTTCCACACGTGCACGGAATGAATGGGGTTGCACCGTGGAGCGACGGATATGCCGAGGCGTGGTTCCTTCCGTCGGCGAACAACCTGAACGGCACCGATCTCTTCAAGACGAGCTACGCACCCACCGGTCGCTGGTACGAGTACATGAAGAGCCAGGCCGGCACCGCAGCGACCGGCTGGGGGCCGGGGCAGGTGTCTTTCCGGTATCCAAACACCCAGCGGCCCGGCACGCTCTGGTATCACGACCACGCGATCGGCGTCACGCGCCTCAATGTGGTCGCGGGACCGGCCGGCTTCTGGTTGCTCCGAAGTGACGATCCGGCCGACAACCCGACGGTTGCCGGAGGAGCATCTGCCACGCTGCCGAGCCGTCCGTACGAAGTCGTGATGGCGATCCAGGACCGGTCGTTCAATGCCGACGGCTCGGTCTTCTACCCGGACACCCGCGCATTCTTCGACGGTTTCTCCGGACCTTACGTCGGCAGCCTGATCGAGGGCACCGGGAGCTACAGCGACGTCTCCCCGATCTACAACCCGGAGTTCTTCGGAAACTGCCTGATGGTGAACGGGGCCACCTGGCCTTTCCTCGCCGTCGAGCCGCGGCGCTATCGAATCCGTCTGCTCAACGGTTGCACTGCACGCGCGCTGATCCTGCGGTTCAACAGCGGCAGGGTCGATGTCTGGCAGATCGGGAACGAAGGCGGTCACCTGCGCAAGGCGTTCCAGCCGAGAGTGATCCTGCTGGCGCCCGCGGAGCGGGCCGACCTCATCGTCGATTTCTCCGGCGTCCGGCCAGGCACCGACGTCACACTGCTCAACGAGGGACCCACGCCCCGTTTGGCGGCGGCGGCTTCCGCCCGGCGGATCCACGGACGACGGGCCAGGTGATGCAGTTTCGCGTCAGCGTTCCCCTGAGCGGCACCGATGCCACCACGCCAGCGGCGCAGGTGATCATGCCCGCCGACCTGCCGCCGGTCCCAGTCTTTCCTCCTGCAGCGGGCGTCAGGAGGCGACCGCTCGGCCTGCTCGAGCTGACAGCGGAAAGCCCATTGCCTGACATCCCGGTCGAAACCAACCTCGGAATCATCACGGACACGGAGGAACCGCTGGAGAGCGTCGTCGCCAGGAAGTGGGACCAGGCTCCCACCGAAACGCCGACCCCCGGGGATACGGAGATGTGGGAGCTGTACAACTTCACGGAGGACGCGCACCCGATCCACATTCACGAGGTGCTGTTCCAGGTGGTCAATCGTCAGGCCCTCGACAAGGAGACGGGTGTGCCGGTCCTGACGCCCAGCGCGCCGAGTCCGTCAGAGAACGGCTACAAGGACACCGTGATCGCCTATCCCGGCGAAGTGACGCGCGTCCAGTTGAAGTTCGGCAGCATCCCGGGCCGCTTCGTCTGGCACTGCCACATCGTCGATCACGAAGACAACGAGATGATGCGGCCGTACCAGGTCGGCGCCCCGGACCCGGCACAACCTCCGGACCGCGGCGTGTGAACCGCTGACTTGCGCCGAGGCCCGCCCAACAGCGCGCCTCGCCGCGCCTGCCGACGTGGTGGCCGCCGCGCGGGCGGCGCGCAGGCGCCTCCGTCGCACGCAGCAACCTGCTGGACCTTCTACAGGCCTAACGGGGCAGCGAGACCGCCGCCTTCCGCTGCGCCCGCTCGATCGCGGCGGCCAGCTGCTGATGCCGCTCGCTTCCGGGCGCGAGTTGCGCCAGCAGCGTCTGCCAGTACCGCACACTGTCGGCGTAGCGCCCCTCGTCGTATGCCGCGCTTCCCGCCATCTCGAGCGCGACCGGATGCTTGGGGTC
>DASSZB010000359.1:0-5434 GCA_035702935.1 Dehalococcoidia bacterium | reverse complement strand
ATTCATCGAATACGGACAGGTCAACTTGCTGGTCCCCTCGCGGCTGGGCGACCTGCCAGTTTAGGACCACGGCCGACGTCTGGATCTGGCATTCAGACAGGATTGACCCCGGGAGGGCGGCAGTGAAGCCAGGAGGGGGTGTGACGAGCTGCGGGGTGGGAGGGGGAGATACCGGCGGGCTGACGGTCTCGTCAGTTTCAGGGAGGTTGGAAACGAACGTCGGTGTGGGCGTGCCCGCGCTTCCGCCGTCGCCGTTGCCGCCGTTTGTCACCTGACCGCCGTTGCCATCGCCGTCGCCGTCTGAGAGAGCGAGGACAAGGACAAGCGCCAGGAGAGCGGCGCCGATGATCAGGGCGCCGCCAAGAAGGCCTGCCCGCTTTCCGCCAACTCGAGGAAGCTTAATGGGGAGCCTCCTCTTGAGAGGAAGAAAGTCCGGCGCATAAAGCAGGGTGGTATTCTGGTAAAATCAAATGTGGATAGGGTATTCGTAGCACGGAGCCTTGTCCTTTCGGCCCTTGGAGCGCGACCTCCTGGGGCCCTTTGTTCTCTCCTGGCGGCCGGCTGCCGGCGAGGCAGCAGCAAGCGGACCGTCCTCCTCCTCCGATCCGCACTGGTGATATCCCATGCTGAGGCGATTGGTGGATATCGCAGTGGCTAGCCTGCCTTATACCGCCAGCGACATAAATTGTCAATATCAATTTCGTTCTAATCTTCCTGACCCCTTCGCCATAGAACAAAACTGCGTTTGACAAGGGGTGCGACCCGTGATAGAGAAGGCGCGCCTGGACCGGGCTGGTGAAGGCACAGCGGCGCACCGGCGTGGCCCGGATCTAGCGGGAGGTCCCGGAGTGAGCGGGCCAGGCCGACCTGGGGGTAGCAACGGGCCGTACGCGGGGCCGGCGAGCATGCGCGCAGATACGGCCTAACAGTTATGGTGCGTGCGACAGTTATGCTGCGCAAATGCGACTTAGCGGCTTTCGGGTGCGTAGGAAGGCCGCGAATTTGTATCTGGCGCAGGTAGAAATGGCGCCCCCGACAGGACTCGAACCTGTGCACCCGGCTCCGGAGGCCGGCGCTCTATCCGACTGAGCTACGGGGGCGCGCGCGGACATCATCCATATTAGCCATCATTGACTCTCCCCAGCAAGAATCCTCCGTTTGACAGGCTCCTTCTGCGTCGGCCATGCTGCTAGCTGCATCCATGACGACACCAGCGCCCGATCCCAAGCTCGAACACCTTGAGGCTGTCCTACGCACCCTGCTGCATGACCGCCGCTTCATTATCGCCAGCAACCGCGGCCCGCTGGAGTACCACATCGAGGATGACGGCACGTTGAGCACCAAGCGCGGCAGCGGCGGCATGGTGACCGCGCTCATGGCCGCAGCCCGGTTTGTGCCCGCCATCTGGGTTGCCGCCACAATGACGGAGGGCGATCGTCGCGCAGCCGAGACGGCCAACGGTGAGACCCTCCGCGTCCCCGACCACCAGATGCAGTTGAGGCTTGTGTCGGTCCCGCCGACCAATTACCAGCGTCACTACTACGTCTTCTGCAATCCCCTTCTCTGGTTCGTGCAGCACTTCATGTGGAACACGCCGCGGACTCCAAACATCGGCCGCGCCGTCTACGAAGCGTGGGAATCCGGATACATCCCGGTGAATAAGGCGATCGCTGATGCCGTCGTCCAGGAAGCCCGCGCCTGTGATCAGCCTCCGTACGTTCTTCTGCAGGACTATCACCTCTACCTCGCCCCTGCGTTCGTCCGTCGAGAAGTCCCCGAGGCGGCGATTCTCCACTTCACGCACATACCATGGCCGGGGCCCCGCTACTGGGGCCTCCTCCCGGAGTTCATGCGACGCCGCATACACGAGGATATGTGCGCCTGCGACATCGTAGGCCTGCAAACGATGGGAGACGTCCGAAACTTCCTCCACTGCTGCGAATCTATGCTCGAAGGTGTTGATATCGACTTCGGCCAGCGCCTTGTGCGCTACAGGGGCCGTACTACGCGCATCCGCCATTACCCTATTTCCGTGGATGCTGCCGGGCTGCTTGAGTACACCCGCTCACCGGAGGTCGAGGCCTACAAGACGCGATTACGGCCGTTGCTGGGCGAGAAGACCATCGTGCGAGTGGACCGCTCTGAGCCCAGCAAGAACATCGTGAGGGGGTTGCGGGCCTTCGAACTGCTGCTTGAACGCCACGCGGAGTTCCGCGGCAAGGTCAACTTCCTCCAGTTCCTCGTGCCATCGCGCAGCGAACTGGGGGTGTACCAGACCTATACGGACGAAATCTTCGAACTCGTCGAATCCATCAACGATCACTTCGGCGACATCGGCTGGCAACCTATACACGTCTTTTACGAGAACAACTACGCGCAGGCGATCGCCGGGATGTATCTCTCGGACGTGCTCCTCGTTAACCCGGTAATTGATGGCATGAACCTGGTCTCCAAGGAAGGACCGCTGGTGAACAAGGGCGACGGCGTCCTGGTCCTCTCAGAGCTGGCCGGTTCCTTCGAGCAACTCTCGGAGTTCTCCCTGAACGTCGCCCCTGCCGACCTCGAGGGCACCGTGCGGGCCCTGCACCGGGCGCTGACCATGCCTGAAGAAGAACGCCGGCGCCGGGCCTCCGCGCTCAAGACCCTGATCCAGGAGCAGGACATCACCCACTGGCTGGAGAGCCAGTTCCAGGACCTCGTCGCGGTCAGTCGCGGAGCGCTCTAAGGGCCGAATCCAGCAGACACTCCACGCCTTCAACTCCCCGCACCCAGAAATCCGTCGCCTCCAGCAGCCCCTCCGGCGCTTCTGCGCTCCACACCGCGACGGTAGCGCCCGCCATTCCCTGCCTCCGCAACTCCTCGACTCCCCGGAACATGTCGACGTCCGTCAGGTCGTCCCCGATGGCGATGGCCGAGCGCACCCCCAGGCGCTCTGCCAGCCGCACGATGGCCGTGCCCTTGTTGATGTCCAGCGGCGGCCGCAACTCGATTATCTTGCGCCCTTCGAAGACGCCGAACGCGGCTGCACCTGGAGCTCGCTCGATCGCGGCCATAATCGCCTCTCGCGCGAATTTCTGCCTGGCGGCGTTGCGGTAGTGGAAGGCCAGGACCGGGCCCTTGTCCTCGATCTCAATACCCGGGTGCGGGATCGCTCCGATCTCGGCCAGCACTTTCTGCGCCTGGCCGGCGTACTGCAGCACCGCTTCGGACGTCTCCTCGGAACCGTTCAACCAGACGTGCAGGCCGTGGTTCCCGGCGTAGGCGACGTTCTCCAGCCCGACGATCCGCCGTGCCGCCTCGATCTCCCGTCCGCTCACCAGGGCAATCCTGACATGGCAGGCGATCAGCCCCGTGAGCAACTCCTTTGCCCGGGGCGAAACCTTCGATTTTGCCGGATCCCCGACGATCGGCGCCAGTGTCCCATCGATATCGCTGAAAATGCCGAGCGGCTTTGTCCCGATAACGTCTCGGAGAGGTTCGATGCTGGTCAGTTCGGCGCCCACGGGGCCAGTGTAGCACCGGCGTCGCACGCGTCTCAGTCCTGCCCGCGTCTCCGATACTGCAGCGCCTCCGCTACGTGAGCTGCAGCGATCGTCTCGCTGCTCGCAAGATCCGCGATCGTCCGCGAGACCTTGAGCACCCGGTGATACGCACGGGCCGAAAGCGCCAGCTGGTTCACCGCCATCCGCAGCAGCGACCGGGCCGCGTCGTCCAGGTAGCTCTGGCAGAATTCGCGCACCTCCACAGGCCCCATCTCGGCGTTCGAGGACATCCGCGACTCCGAGAACCGCAAACGCTGTTTTCCCCGGCACTCCTCGACGCGGCTGCGTACTTCTGCCGATCCTTCCGTCGATGGGCCGTCTGTTAGCTTCTCGTAATCGACGCGTGGCACCTCGACGAATATGTCGATGCGGTCCATCAGCGGTCCGGAGATGCGGTGCTGATAGCGCGTCACCGTCGACTCCGAGCACGAGCAGTGCTTGGACGAATCGCCGTAGTAGCCGCAAGGGCACGGGTTCATCGCCGACATCAGCATGAAGTTCGCCGGGAACGTCACATTTCCCTGTGCGCGGCTCACGGTCACGTTCCGGTCCTCCAGCGGTTGTCGGATGGACTCCAGCACCGAGTGCGCGAATTCTGGTAGCTCGTCCAGGAACAATACTCCCCTGTGGGACAAAGTGATCTCTCCGGGGCGCGGCTGGCGGCCGCCTCCGACAAGGCCGGCGTGCGACACCGTGTGGTGCGGCGCCCGGAACGGCCGCGCGTGAATCATCGGCGTGCCCTTGGGCAGCATCCCAGCCACCGAGTAGATCTTGGTGACCTCCAGCGCCTCGTCCGCTGTCATCTCGGGCAGGATTGTTGGGGTTGCCCTGGCGAGAAGCGTCTTTCCTGATCCCGGCGGGCCCACCATGATGACGTTGTGCCCGCCGGAAGCCGCCACCTCCAGCGCCCGCTTGACATGCTCCTGCCCGCGGATGTGACGGAAGTCCACACCCTCGACGTGCCCCATGTTCGACGTCTCGAAACGCTGCTTCGGTGCAAAAGGCTCTATCTGGTCGAAGCCCCGCAGATGGGCCGCCAGGTGCACGATGTTGGGCACGGGGATCACCTCGATCCCTTCCACCAGCGATGCCTCGGCCGCGTCTTCCTCCGAAACGTAGGCACTGTGAAACCCCCGCTCACGGGCCAGCCCAATCATGGGCAGGATGCCCTGCGTGTGCCGCACCCGTCCATCGAGGGCCAGCTCGCCCAGGAACACTGAGTTCGTGAACGGCTCCGGCACCTGCCCGGTGGCGATAAGTATCCCGACCGCGATGGGGAGATCATAAGATGGCCCCTCTTTTCGCAAGTCGGCCGGCGCCAGGTTGGCCGTGATGCGGGAAATGGGAAAGTTTTGACCGGAGCTGCGGATGGCGCAGCGCACTCGCTCGCGCGCTTCCTGCACCGCCGTATCCGGCAACCCGACGATCTCGAACTTCGGGAGCCCGAAGTTGCTCACGTCCACCTCCACCTCGACGACCTCACCATCCAGTCCGATCACCGCGCAGCTGTTGACCTTGGCGAGCATGGCGCTCCTCCTTGCAGGCCGCCTGGCCCCGTGTGTTTAAGCTGCGCGGACTATAGCACGCGTGTTCGCATTAGCACAGGGGTAAGTGTCACATTAAGCATCCGAACCTTGTTTTGCCATTTTGCTGTTTCGATGGCGCTGCGGTTCCGGAATCACATTACGACTAATTCCTGAACCGTAGCCCTCCGCCGCAGACCGCCTTATGATGTGCGCGCTACGAATGCCGGTTTTGGGGCGCCGAGGCCATCGACGGTGGCAAAGACGTCGGCGGTGTAGGTGGCGGTCATGTCGTTCTCCTCGAGCGCGAGCCCCCCTACCATTTCGCATCGATGCTGCTCCCGTGCCGGTCAGTGGTGCGCGGATGGC
>DASSZB010000412.1:0-4361 GCA_035702935.1 Dehalococcoidia bacterium | reverse complement strand
AGTCGCCTCGCAGAACGCCTGCCACTCCGCGTCGTTGCGGATCGTGATCACCAGCCAGTTGTCAGTGCCCCGGCAGCGGTAGCAGCCCTGCGGCGCGTGCCAGTGGCTGCGATTACCCATACGCTGCGGCGCGCGGCCGTTCATCGCGTAGTCCATCAGCGCGTAGCCCACCACCGGTATCGCCGCTTCTTGTTCCGAGAGGTCGATGTACTGTCCCTTGCCCGTCCGCCGGCGGTAGTGCAGCGCTGCCAGCACGGCGCCCGCGCCCACCATGCCTGAATACGGGTCCGTGAACGAGATCCCGGTCCGCAACGGATCACCGCCTAGGTACCCGGTGATCGATGACATCCCGGACGCCGGCTCCAGGCCCATGCCGTAGCCCGAGTAATCGCGCCACGGCCCGTCCTGACCGTAGCCCGAGAGGCTGATCATGATGATGTCCTCTCGCAGAGCCCTGAGAGCCTCATAGCCGAGCCCATGCGATTCCATGACGCGCGGCGTGAAGCTTTCGGCCACCACGTCGCACATGGGCACCAGCCGCTTCAGCAGTTCGATGGCCTCCGGGTCGCTCCAGTCCAGTGTCAGTGACTTCTTGCCGGCGTTGCGCCACTGGAAGTACCCGCAATGGTTCCAGTAGTCTTCCTTGGAGTCGTTGTTGGCGATGATGAAGTTTCGCGTGATGTCCACCCGCTTCACGCCCTCCACCTTGATGACCTCGGCGCCCAGGTCCCGCAGTACTCGCGTGCAGGTGGGCCCCGCGTAGACCTGTGACAGGTCCAGCACGCGGATCCCGTCGAGGGGTCGGGGGCTCACGCCACACCCCTTTCTCGCAGGATCACCTGGTCGTCCGCGTCGTAACCCGCCTCCGCTAGCACCTCTTGCGTGTGCTCTCCCAGCGCCGGCGCCGGGCCGTAACGCAGCGGAGTGCCTTGCATTTTGAACGGCCCCCCAGGCAGTGGCACATCGCCTACCCCCGCCTGCTCCACGGTCTCGAAGAAGCCACGCTCCTTCAGGTGCTCGCTCGCCAGCAGCATCGCCGGGTCCGTTACGGGCGCGAACGGCACGCGCAGTTCCTGGGCGCGCATCAGCAGGTCTTCCCAGTCGTGCTCCAGCAGGTACGGCCGCAGGATCTCCTCGAACTTCTGCCACTGCATCGTCCGCAGCCAGAGGTTGGTGAAGAGCGGGTTGTCCTCCAGCTCAGGCCGCTCGATGAGAACGGCCATCATCAGCGGGAATCCGGTTGCCCCGCCGATCACCACGATGTGCCCGTTGCGGCATGGGAAGATTTCGCTTGGGTAGGTCGGTATGTGGTGCCGCGAGTAGTAACGTTTCCGGATGAGGCCCATGTAGGAATACATCGTCGTGTTGTACTCGTCCGCCGATCCCAGCGCTTCCAGCAGCGAGACGTCAACGTGTTGGCCGGCGCCCGTCTGCGCCCGGTGCTCCAGCGCGGCCATTACCCCGATCCACGCGTTGAGCGCGCCGAAGTACTCCGCCGGCTCGCCGCCCGTGCACAGCGGCTCTTTGTCCGGGTCGCCCGTGATGTACATGAGACCGGACATCGCCATCGCCGCCAGCGAGCTCCCCTGATATCCGGCGTACGGCCCCGTTTGCCCGAATGGCGTTACCGAGCAGTACACGAGCCCCGGGAACTCCGCCTTCAGCTGCTCGTATCCCAGCCCCAGCGCGGCCCTCTCCCCCGGCGTCCCGCTCTCCACCAGCACGTCCGCCTTTGCCAGGAGCTTCTTGAGGACCAATTGCCCGCTGGTCGTCGTGACGTCGAGCGTCAGGCTCTTCTTGTTCCCGTTCAGGTGGATGAACAGCCCGCCCCTGTCCGGGTGCGGCTCGTCCCCCGGGAACGGCCCCAGCCGCCTCGCATAGTCGCCTTCGGGCGGCTCCACCTTGACGACCTCTGCCCCCAGGTCGGCCAGCAGCCGCGTGCAATACGGCCCCGCAATCCCCTGCGACAGGTCAACGACGCGTATACCCTCGAGCGCGAGTTCTGACAAAGAAAATCCCCTCTAGCCTGGGCTCGTGTGTGCGAGCGGATAGTACAACGGCAATTGGCAGATGGGCAATTCAACGCTCCCATCCTGCGTAGCCGCGCACCACCCGCCGAACGCGCATGGACCTTGCGACGACCCGCGTCCTTACGACTTCACCGGTCACCGCCACCGCCACCGCGTGCTGCTCGCGGGGTGGCGCGCTCGCGCTGCTAAGGTATCGCGGTGGCCGAGGCCACGTTCGTATACGCCGTGTGGTTGAGGCCCTCGAACGCTCTCACCCGGTAGTAGTAAGTCACGCCCGCGGTCAGGTTCACGCTCGTGAACGAGGTCATGTTCGCTTTCACTGCCCCGAGGTAGAGGAAGTTCACGCCGTCCGTAGAGCGCTCGATCTTGAACCCGGCCTCGTTCGTCGAGTTGTCCGTCCAGGTCAGCGAGATCATTCGTTGCGGGATGGCCGTCGCCACGAGATTCGTCGGCGCGGCGGGGATGGCCTGCGTGGTCGCCGAAGCAGTGTTCGACCACGCCGAGTTGTTCGGCCCATCGTACGCCCGGATCCGGTACGTGTAAGTCGTCGCCGCCGGCAGGTTCGTGTTCGAATACGACGTCAGGTTGGCGGCCAGCGTGGACAGCAGCAAGAAGTTCACTCCGTCCGCCGAACGCTCGAGCCGGAAACCGGCTTCGTTATTTGAGTTGTCCGTCCACGCCAGGTTGATCCGGCTCGTGCTCACGGCCGTCGCCGTCAGGTTCGTCGGCGCGGCTGGCGTAGGCTGCGTCGTGGCCGAGGCCGTGTTTGTGTACGGGGTGTTGTATGTCCCGTCGTACGCCCTTACCCGGAACGTGTAAGTAGTACCGCCGTTCAGGCCGGTGGCGGCAACCGTGGTCGTGTTGGCCGCCAGCGTGGCGATCTGCGTGAAGCTGACGCCGTCTGTCGACCGTTCCACCTTGAAACCGCCCTCGTTGCTGGCGTTGTCCGTCCACGCCAGGTTGATGCGGCTGGACGACACGGCTGTCGCGGTGAGGTTCGTCGGCGCGGCTGGTGGCGCCAGCGTGGTCGCCGATGCCGTGTTCGAGTACGCGGAGTTATTTGGCCCGTCGTACGCTCGGACGCGGTACGTGTAAGTGGCCCCTGGCGTCAGCCCGGTGCTGGCGTAGCTGGTGACATTGGCCAGCGCCGTGGCGACCTGCGTGAACGCCACGCCGTCGGTCGCGCGCTCGATCTTGAACCCCGCCTCGCCGGTGGCGTTATCCGTCCACGCCAGGTTTATCTGGCTTGAAGAAGCGGCGGCCGCAGTCAGGCCAGAGGGCGCGGCCGGAGGTGCCTGCGTCGTGGCCTGGGCCGTGTTGGAGTATCCGGAGTAGTTCGTGCCGTCCCAGGCGCGCACCCGGAACCAGTAGGTTGTCGACGCCGGCAAGTTGGTGATGGCGAAGGAGGTGGAGTTCGCCCCGACGATCGCTATTGCCGAAAAGCTGGTGCCGTTCGTTGACCGCTCGACCCAGAAACCAGTCTCGTTTGTGGCGTTGTCCGTCCACGCCAGGTTGATCCGGCTGGACGATACCGCCGTGGCAGCGAGGTTCGTCGGCGCGGCCGGCGCCGGCTGGGTAGTGGCGGAGACAGGCCCGCCGTAGGGCGAAACGTCCGGCCCGTTGTACGCCAGGATGCGGTAGTGGTACGTGGTTCCAGGCGCCAGGCCGGTGTTGGAGTACTGCGTAGCGTTCGCTCCCAGCGTGGCCAGCGGCGAGAAGGTCACGCCGTCCGTGGAGCGCTCCACTCTGTACCCCATCTCGGCCGTTGCGTTGTCCGTCCAGGCGAGATTGATCCGGCTGGAGGATATCGCGGTCGCCGTCACGTTCGTTGGCGCATCAAGGCCCGGCACGGGTGTGGGCTGCGGTACCGGGATTCCCAGCAGGGCCCCGACGGCCGCCGCGGTGTCCAGGTTCCCCCATCCGTACGTCGAATCAAACCCCGGAGCCCCGTTGTCCCGCGCCGTCGAATACAGCAGGTCGCGCACCTCGTCAACGGTCAGGGTGGAGCTTTCCCCGAGGAGTAACGCCACGGTACCCGCCACGTGCGGCGTGGCCATCGATGTGCCCGAGTAATATACGTCGCAGAACTGGTCGTACCAGTCCAGTATCAGCATCAGCACCGCGTCGTAGCAGAACGTCTCCTGCAGCACGCCGTCTCCGTAGCCATCGCCGTTCTGGTCGATTGACGGTTCGCCCCCCGGCGCCGAGATCTCCGCCCCGATATTCGAATAGGAGCTGATCGCGCCGTCGTATCGTGTCGCTGCCACGGAAATCACCGTCGGGTAAGCCGCCGGGCACAGCGGCGCCGTGCCGTTGTGGTTTCCGGCTGCC
>DASSZB010000357.1:0-2036 GCA_035702935.1 Dehalococcoidia bacterium | reverse complement strand
GCTCGAGGACCGGGTCCAGGGCGACGCCGGAGCGGCGGGCTATCTCGCCGAAGGGGTCGACATGGAAGCCTTCGAGCTGGTCCTCGGAGACGTTGAGTATGGCCCCGTTGACGGGGTCGTCCAGGTTGAGGGGCGTGGCTGACGATGCCTGGGTCATGAATATCGCTCTTCTTTCCACGGGTCACCGCGCATATGGTACCCGTATTGTTCCCAGAAACCGGGGCGGTCCTTATCGATGAATTCGAGCCCCTTCAGCCACTTGGCGCTCTTCCAGAAATACAGGTGAGGCACCATAAGCCGCACCGGGCCGCCGTGGCTGGGGTGCAGCCAGTTGCCACCGTGCTTGTAGGCGATGAGGTTGTCGGGGCGATCGAGGTCTGACATGAGGAGGTTCGTTGTGTAGCCGCCGTAGCAGTGGGCGATGACGGCGGTGGCGTTAGGTTGCAGCTGGACGAGCTTCAGCAGGTCAGGGATGGACAAGCCCTCGAATTCGTTGTCGAAACGGCTCCAGGTGGTCACGCAGTGGATGTCGCAAAGCACCTTTGTGCTGGGGAGCGCCTGGAGTTGCTCCCAGTTCAGCGTGACCTCCTTGGCAACGAGACCGAACAGCCGCAGCTCCCACTTGTCCGGCTCAACTCGGGGCGTTCCGCCGTACGTCAGAACCGGCCAGTCTTCCACGAGTTTCTGGCCCGGCGGCAGCCGGTCGCCGTACTTCTCCCTGTCTTTATTGCGCCGGGAAATGATGTCGAAAACCATCAGCTCACCTTCCAGGCAGCCCTTCCGCGGAAGGCGCGGCCAATCTTGAGGATACCAGAATCAGGGGCGCCGCCCCAGTCGAGGCAGCGGGGCGGCGTGACTGCTGATATCATCAAATTTGTATGCATTCAGCAGAGACTACGGAAGCGCCGCCCTCGCGGTTGAGTCACCCGCTGGCGCGCGGGCTCCTGTTCTGGGGTGCGGCGCTCGTCGTCGTCGCCCTGGACCAGGCCACGAAGGCCATCGTCCGCTCCTCGCTCGATCGCGGTGAGAGCTGGCCGGACGCGGATTCGTTGCTCCGTATACGTTATGTCACGAATACCGGCGCCGCCTTTGGCATCCTGGAGGACCAGACGTTTTTCTTGATCATCATGGCCTTCATCGGACTGGCCGCGATATACCTGTACTATCGCTATCCTCCCTTCGAGCACGGCATCGTGCCAATAGCAATTGGCATGATGCTGGGCGGCGCCGCGGGGAACCTGATCGACCGTATCCGCGTGGGCCGGGTGACGGACTTCGTCGACTTCCGTTTCTGGCCCGCGTTCAACGTCGCCGACTCATCGATCAGCATCGGGATCGTGGTGCTGCTGGCCGGTTACGTCTTTCTCTGGCCCGGCGCGCAGGACCAGCCAGCGGATGCGGAGGGTTGACCTCGTCGCGGACCGGGGCGGCGAACGCCTGGACGTCTTCGTAGCACGGCGCCTCCCGGAACTCTCGCGCAGCCACGCCCAACGCCTGATCCAGGACGGCCTTGTCAGCGTCGACGCCCGCCAGATGAAGGCGTCCGAACGGTTGTCAGCAGGCGCGAAGGTCACGGTCCAAATACCGCCGCCTGAGCCGGCCCCTGGCCTTGAGGCTGAGGCCATCCCCGTCACGGTCCTCTTCCAGGACTTCGACCTCATGGTGGTGGATAAGCCCGCGGGGCTCACAGTCCACCCCGCGCCCGGGCATCCGACCGGCACGCTCGTGAACGCGCTGCTGGCTATCGTCCCGGACCTCAAGGGCATCTCGGGCACACTGCGCCCGGGGATCGTGCACCGCCTGGATAAGGACACGTCGGGTCTCATCCTGGTGGCGAAGAACGACAGGGCCATGCGCGTGCTCCAGCGGCAGCTCAAGGACCGCGATGTGCACAAGACGTACCTGGCGCTGGTGCAGGGCGTGCCAAAGCCGGCACAGGGCGTCATCGAAGCGCCCATCGGAAGGCACCCGAAGAACCGCAAGAAGATGGCCGTGGTGGCGAACGGAAGGGAATCAGAGACGCGCTATCGCGTCCG
>DASSZB010000333.1:0-6937 GCA_035702935.1 Dehalococcoidia bacterium | reverse complement strand
GGAGACGATGACGCCGCAGCTATCGGCGCTGAAGCCGTACTCGGGCTTCGTGTAGCCGATATCGCCGATGACGTCGCGGGCGATCTTTGTGTAGTTGACGTGGTGCCTGGTGGAGATCTCGCCGAGGATCACCAGGAGACCGGTCGTGGCTGTGACTTCGCAGGCGACGTGCGCTTCCGGATCATGGGCGATGATCTCGTCCAGGATGGCGTCGGCGACCTGGTCGCAGAGCTTGTCGGGATGGCCCTCGGTCACGCTTTCGGAGGTGATGAGGAGCGACGGGCTGGACATGAACGTCATTGTCATTGGCGGAGTTCCTCCTTGAATTTCGGATTGTGCCATTTTAGTGTTGTCTGGATATCGTTTGAATGAATAATCCTGGCGCCGAGCGGCGACGCCGAGGTCATGCCGGAGAGTGAACCGGTCATGTTCCTTCTTCCCAGGACGAGAGGTATTTCTCCTGTTCCTCGGTGAGCGTGTCGATGGCGATGTCCATGGACGCGAGCTTCAGGCGCGCGACCTCCTTGTCGATCTCCGGCGGGACAGTGTGGACGTCCAGCGGCAGCCGCTCGTCGCGTGTGGCCAGGTATTCGAGGGCAAGAGCCTGGTTGGCGAAGCTCATATCCATGACGCTGGCCGGGTGACCTTCGGCCGCGGCGAGGTTGATGAGGCGGCCCTCGCCGAGGAGGAAGACCTTGCGGCCGTCCATGAGGACGTACTCGTCGACATGTTCGCGGACGCGGCGCTTGGACTCGCTCATCTGCTCCAGCGCCTTGATGTTGATTTCGACGTTGAAGTGCCCGCTGTTGGCGATAATGGCGCCGTCCTGCATCGCGTCGAAGTGGTGGCGATCGAGGACGTTGATGTCGCCGGTGAGGGTGATAAAGACGTCGCCGACCTTTGCGGCCTCGGCCATGTTCATGACCTGGTGGCCGTCCATCGTGGCTTCGAGGGCGCGGACGGGGTTGATCTCGGTGACGATGGTGTGAGCGCCGAGGCCGCGGGCACGCATCGCCACGCCGCGGCCGCACCAGCCGTACCCTGCGATGACGACTTTCTTGGCCGCCCAGAGGAGGTTCGTCGCCCGCGTGATGCCGTCCAGCGTGCTCTGGCCCGTGCCGTAGCGGTTGTCGAAGAGGTGCTTGGTGAGCGCCTCGTTGACGGCGATGATGGGGTATCCGAGGGCGCCGGCCCGGGCCATGGCCTGCAGCCTGATAACGCCGGTGGTGGTCTCCTCGGTGCCGCCGACGATCGTGTCCAGCAGTTCGCGGCGCTCCTTGTGGAGGGTGGCGACGAGGTCGGCGCCGTCGTCCATGGTGACCTGGGGTGAGTTGGCCAGGGCGGCGTGGATGTGCCGGTAGTATGTGTCGTCGTCCTCGCCGCGAATGGCGAACGTGGGGATCTCATAACGGGCGACGAGAGCGGCGGCGACGTCGTCCTGGGTGGAGAGGGGGTTGCTGGCGCAGAGGGCGATCTCGGCGCCGCCGGCCTTGAGGGTTATCATGAGATTCGCGGTCTCAGTCGTCACGTGGAGGCAGGCGGCGACGCGGAGGTTCTTCAGGGGCTGCTCGCGCTTGAAGTGGTCGCGGATGAGGCGGAGCACGGGCATCTCGCGCTCAGCCCACTCGATGCGGTTGACGCCTTCATCGGCGAGGGCGATGTCCTTCACGTCGTACTCGATAGCAGGTTTGACCATCAGGGCTCCTTTGTAGCTGTTTCTTCGATGAGTTGGTGTTCGATTGCATCTCGTATCCGCCCGACTGTGTCCCAGTGGGGGATGAAGTCGGCGCGGCGGGCCATCATGTTGAGGAAGGGCACCTCTTCTCGCTTGTAGATTTCGAAGATCCGGCGCAGTTCGGGCACCGGGTCCTCGTGGTCATCTACACGGATGTCGAGCCAGGGGTACTCTTCCTCATTGACGACCGTCATGCCGGCGGACTGGCGTCCGCGGCGGTCGCCGCCTGCCGCCTGGCCGGCCTCCAGCGCGCGCATCAGACGCTCCGGCAGGTCGTCGGCAGTGCTGGCCTCGAACTCGCGGGCCATGGCCTGAACGACCTCTTCGCCGACGAGGATGTTGCCCAGGCAGGCGTATCCGGCACCCGTGGTATGGCCGGCCCAGGGGATGCAGCGGGCGCCTGTGTAAGCGGCGGCGCGGCCGTCATGGTCGACGATGGCCAGCTGGCGCAGGTCGCGGCCGGGGTCGTCTTCCACCAGGCGTTCAAGCGTACGCTCTGCCGGGAGGCCCTGCTCGAGGAGGACGAGGCCGTCGATGCCGAGGTACGGGTTTACGAAGGACTGGCTGGCGATGGCGCCGACGCCCGCGCGGCAGTAGGGCACGAGGCCGCCGGCGGAAAGCGCCTTGCTGGAAGTGGCGACGCCCAGCATTCCTGTCCGGGGGCAGCGGGCGGCGATGGAGAACGTCATGCGGGCGCCTCCTCGAAGGTGGGCGGTTTCGGATAGTACTCCATCATCTGCTGGACTCGCTTGGCCGTGGCCTGGTCTTTCAGGAGGCTGATGAGGTAGAGGGACATATCGATGCCGGCAGAGACGCCGGCGGCGGTGATGACGTTGCCATCGTGCACCCAGCGCTCGTCGTTAACAACGGTCGTGTTGCCGCCGAGGTTCTGCAACTCCGGTATCGAACCCCAGTGGGTGGTCGCGCGCTTGCCCTCAAGGAATCCCGCCTGGTGCAGGACGAGGGCGCCGGTGCATACAGAGGTGACCCAGGCCGCTTGCCGGCCCTGCCGCTGGACGAATTCGATGTGCTTCGGGTTCTTCATCTCGACTCGGGTACCGAGCCCGCCGGGGACGAGGATGACGTCCAGGGACGGGCAGCTTTCGTAGCTGTGGTCGACGAGATACCGCGTGCCCAGGAAGGAGGTGACGGGCCCGCCGTCTTCCGAGATGAGCAGGACGCTCCACTCGCCACCACTGGCCTTGGCCATCATGGTGAGTGCTTCCCTGGGGCCGATGGCGTCGAGGTCTTCGAAGTCAGGAAAGAGGACGATGCCGATGGTTTTAGTTGCCGTCATCATCATGTCCGCCTGGGATGTTCAGGTTGGCGTGCGCAACGTCCGCAGAGCCGCCAAGCCAGGAGGGCGCGCCCAGCCATCGAAGGGGGCGCCAACCGCGTTTGGCCTTGATCCGGTTCGCGCGCATGAACCGCTCAAGTTCGTCGAGGTCGACATAGATCGCGCTCTGCTTCAACGCCTCCAGCAGGCCGTGGCGTCCAAGCTTCGGGTGGCGCTTGTGGAGGCGCTTAATCTCCGCAGCCACCTCCTCATCAATGGGACGGCTTGGATGGTCGCTCATCTGAGCACGATCTCCTTGCCGGCGGCACGTCCGCGCCAGGAGGCGATGGCCCGGCGGGCCATGCTGACGAGGCCCAGCGGTTCTTTCCTGACGAGCGGGGATTCATGGAGCGTGCAGGCCGATTCGTAGCCGAGGCCGCGGTAGACCTGGACGGCCGGTTCGTTAGCAATCTCGACCGTGAGGACTACGAGGGGGCAGCGTTCGAGTAAAGCGCGCGTCGTGGCGCTCGTGGCGATCTTTGAGTACCCGCGGTTTCGGAAGCGGGGGTGGGTGAAGACGTTGCCCACGACGGCGACGCCTTCGGCATCGGAGACGACGTGGGTCCCGGCTATGGAGACGAGACGGGAGTCCACGTAGACGCCGTAGTAGACGCCTTCGGACAGGTGGGCCGCGGTGTAAGCAGTGGGGCCGCCTTCGGTTGAGTACAGAGCATTTACGGCGGCGATATGGATGCCTTCAAGGCGCACTGCCTCCCCGTCAACCGGCACATAGGATTCTGCCTTAATCAGCATGCGCATCATGAGGCTGCGCCGGAGCATCACGAAGTAGCGTTCGACGTTCTTGAGGTGCTCCGGACGCAGGCTGGCAAAGGTGAAGCGGGAGCCGGGGTGGAGGCTGAGAATGGCATCGATAGCGACCGTGTCGCCCTCGACGAAAAGGGCGCGGCCGAGGCCGCCGGTGGAGTGCAGGACAACGCCTCGTTTCCCCGCAGGCCCGGTGGCCACGTACCACTCGCTCGCCTGAAAGCGCCGGGGCTCAAGTTGCGCGATGGCGTAGGCGGCGTATGCGCGGTCGGTAAGCATCGCGCGCAGGGCGTCGGGGTCTGTCGCGCGTTCAATGCTGAACTCGGCGCGCTCTGCTTCGCGGCCGCGGTCGAGGACGGCTGTCATGTCAGGCCCCGGCCACCCTGGCGGCGTAGCGGCTGATGACGGGTCCAAGGCGCTCTATCGTTGCCTGGGGCACGAGATCCAGCGGCGTGACGAGCGCGTCTTTCAGGGCGTCCTTGCAGGCGCAGGTGCGTTGCGCCGGGAGGTGGTGGAGGGCGAGCCTAACTGCCTGCCGCGACACTTCGACGTTCTTGAGGAGGTTGGCTACGATCATGTCGGCGGTCACGTCCTCGTGGGTGTCGTGCCAGCAGTCATAGTCGGTGGAACAGGCCAGGATGGCGTAGCAGATCTCGGCCTCGCGGGCGAGTTTGGCTTCGGGCAGGGCAGTCATCCCGATGACGTCCGCGCCCCAGTTGCGGTAGAGGTGAGACTCGGAGCGCGTGGAGAAGGCGGGGCCTTCCATCACGACGTAGGTGCCGCCTCTGTGCACGGTGGCGCCGGTCTCGTCGGTAGCAATGGCGAGAACGCCGCGCAGATCGTGGCAGAATGGGTCGCCGAAGGCGATATGGGCGACGAGGCCATCCCCGAAGAATGTGGAGGGCCGGCCGCGGGTGCGGTCGATCAACTGGCCGGGCACCACCATGTGGAGGGGTTCGATGTCCTCGCGGAGGCTGCCCACGGCACTGACGCTGATGATGAACTCTACGCCCAGCGACTTCAGCGCCCAGATGTTGGCGCGGACCGGCAGTTCGGAGGGCAGCAGGCGGTGGCCGATGCCGTGACGGGGGAGGAAGGCCACGCGCTGCCCGCCGTGAGTACCGCCGAAGGAGGATTCGAGGGTGCCTACGGTTATGGCGTCGCTGGTGTTCCCGTATGGCGTCGTAATGCGCAGCTCCTTGACTTCGGACAGTTCCTCCATCTGGTAGAAGCCGCTGCCGCCGATGACAGCGGCCCTGACTCGCTCAGCCACGTGTCGTGACCCCCTTGCTGCAGACATCCCTCAGGCTTTCGCGGTAGGGGTGCCGGGCGATTCCGTTCTCAGTGATGATGGCGGCGACGAACTCATCAGGGGTGACGTCGAAGGCGGGATTAGCCGCGCCGATGCCCTCGGGCGCGCTGGGCTGCCCGTGGAATGACGTTACTTCATCGGGAGAGCGGTCTTCGATGGGAATGTCGTCGCCGCTGGGGATCGAGAGGTCGATGGTGCTGGTGGGGGCGGCCACGTAGAAGGGGATGCCGTTTTCTCGGGCCAGCACGGCGACCTGGTACGTGCCGATCTTGTTGGCGACGTCGCCGTTGGCGGCGATGCGGTCGGCGCCGGTGATCACGGCATCCAGCAGGCCACGCTGCATCAGCGAGCCGGCAGCGCTGTCTACTACAAGCGTGGATGGGATGCCGTCCGCCTGTAGTTCCCAGGCGGTGAGGCGCGCCCCCTGGAGAAGGGGCCGGGTCTCGGTGTTGTAGACATGGCTCAAGGCGCCGCGTTCCATGGCGGCGCGGATGACGCCGAGGGCGGTGCCGTAGCCGCCGGTGGCCAGGGAGCCCGCGTTGCAGTGCGTGAGCACTCGTGCGCCGGACGGCAGCAGGGCGGCGCCGAGCGCGCCCATGCGTTGATTGCCGGCGACGTCCTCTTCGTGGATGCGGCGGGCCTCGTGGACCAGCGTCCGGCGCACTTCGTCGATCTCGTCGATGCCCTCGATGGCCGCGAGGCAGCGGCGGACGGCCCAGGTGAGGTTCACGGCGGTGGGACGCGTGGCCAGGAGTTCGGCTGAGGCGCGCTCGAGTTCGGCGCGGAATCGGCCGGTATCACGCTCGTCGATGGACAGGGCGGCGGCGGCGAGGCCGTAGGCGGCGGCGATCCCGATGAGCGGGGCGCCGCGGACCTCCAGGCGGCGGATGGCTTCGGCTATGACGCTGTGGTCCGAAGTTTCCTTCCAAACCTCTTCGTGCGGGAGGCGGGTCTGGTCCAGGTACCGGACCCGGCCCTCGGGCAGCCATTCGATTGGCAGGAACAAGTCTCGCTATTCCTCCATCCCGCGCGGAGTTCGGCCGGGACGGCCGAGCGGGTTGTCGCGGGCACAAAAAAACTTCTCGCGGTGGAGAAGTCCATCCTCAACACACTCATCTGTCCCCCAGATGGGGGCCGGAGTTGGCACCGGTGCCCTGACGGGCCGGTTGCCGGGCTTCTTTGGGCCGTTCCCTCCACCGCTCTGGATGAGTGCGCGGCTATTCAATTGTCATCTGAGCCGATGGTACGACGGGACATAATCGGTGTCAATGCGCGTGACCCTAGGTCGCCGCGCTGTCAGGTGGGAAACCTGGTCCCCCGGTCGCGGCCTGTGAGGCTAGTCGTACGTGACGAGTGAGAGGATGTTGTAGTCGTGGAGGCGCTCGCGGCCGCCGAGGCCGTTCAGTTCAACGAGGAAGGCGAAGGCGTGGACGTGGGCGCCGAGCAGCTCCACGAGCTTGGCGGCTGCCATCGCGGTGCCTCCAGTGGCCAGCAGGTCGTCCACGATCACCGCGCGGTCGTTCTCGCGGAGGGCGTCCTGGTGGATGTCGAGCTGGCCGCTGCCGTACTCCAGCGAGTACTCGACGGTCATACGGTCTGACGGGAGCTTTCCCGGCTTGCGGACGGGGATGAGCGGGAGGCCCAGGTTGTAAGCCAGCGGCGCGCCGAAGAGAAAGCCGCGCGACTCGATTGAGACCACGGCATTTACGCCGGAATGGCGGAATTCGTCGGTCAGACGGTCGACGGCGTAGTGGAGGGCGGCGGGGTCTTTGAGGAGGGGCGTGATATC
>DASSZB010000281.1:0-5584 GCA_035702935.1 Dehalococcoidia bacterium | reverse complement strand
CACACCCGCCGCCTGGACGCATTTTCCTCTGTGTCCGGTGCGCCGGCTTCCAGCAACTGCGCCATGCGGAGCAACTCCTGATCCTCTGGCGGCTCAGCGCCGGGTTCGCGGTCCAGGAACCGCCTCAACCTTTCTGATTCTTCCCTCTCTGTCTTTCCCATCTCAGACCACCTCGTTCCCTGCTGCCGCTCGCAGTGACTGCATGGCGCGGGACAGGAGCATGCCCACCGCCGGGATGCTCTTCTTCATGACGAGTCCTATCTCTTTCGCGCTCAGCTCCCCTGCGAACTTCAGCCTGACTGCTTCCTGCTGTTCGGGCGTCAAGGCGCCGACCAGCTTCCAGACCATCTCCCGGTTGTCCACGTGCGAAAACGCGTCCCTGGAGTCCGGGCGGTCTTCGTCCAGCAACGAGACCTCGCGGCGGTCCCGGTGATGGTTGGCCACCTGGTTGTGCGCGATACGAAAGATCCAGGCGGCGAATGAGGGCCCCCGCATGTCGCGCAGCGACCGAAACGCCCGGACGAAAACCTCAGACGTGATGTCCTCCGCCTCCTCTACGGTCCCCACTCGTTTGCGGACGTACCGGAAGACCCGCGTGAAGTAGGCGTCATACAAGGCTGCAAAGGCGGCAGGATTCTGCTGTGCCGCTCGCACCATGGCCCGCTCGTCCGCTAAACCGGTTTCCATTACTTCGGCGGATATCATCACATTCATCGAGACACGCGACCAGCCCGGAAGATAACGGTGGCTGGGAAAAATTCCCTGGGAAGATGAAGAAAGGGCCCGGCCGTCTCGGCCGGGCCCTTCGATTCCAGGACCATCAGGCGGCTGCTTTACCTGCGGACCCGAACGCCCTGGATTACCATCGTGGCGCCGGTTGCCAGCATCATCCCGGCAACCATCGCCGCCAGCACCACCCACAACCCGGTGCCGTCGTCGGCGTTTCCGCCACCGGTGATCGGCAGGCCGGAGGGAGTCGGGGTCGGCGAACCGGATGGCGCTGGGGTGGGGCTACCCGCCTGGGCGGGAAGGCCCAGGAAGCTGTTGCCCGCCGCCCTGGCCACCGAAGCGTCGTTGGGCGCTCCGAAGTCGACCACCAGGACGCTGTCAGTGTTCCAGTAGAGCACGCGTCCGTCGAAGGCGTCCGTCTCCTCTCGCGGCTCGGGACCGTATCCGTCCACGGCAATCCAGTCCTTGCTGAGAGCGGCGTAGCTGGCGTACTCCAGGATGATCACCTTGGCGGTCTTGCCATTGCGGGTCACGGTAATCTCCCGCCCGTCCACGCTGAACCCCGGGATGTCAATGGTCCTGCCAACGGTGGACTCGTAGCCGTTTCGCGTCAGGACCACCTTGTAGGAAGCGCTGCTCATGGCAGAGGCGGTAGACGCCGCCAGGGCCAGCAACATCGCGGCGACGATGACCAGGGCCGCCACCGGGGTAAGAGCGCTGCGAATCATGTGTGCCATTTCTGTTCTCCTTCTTTCCTTCCTTTGCTGTCCGTTGTTTAGTTGCCTCGCGCGAGAGTTCTGCCTCTGGAGACACGCTATGCTCGCCGGGCATAACGGGCCTTGGAAAATTAGTCCAGTCCGAGCGTGTACCCCCGGGCCTGCACACGTTCGATGATCTGGGGGAGGGCCTCCAGGGTGCCGGCGCCGTGCAAATGCATAAGCACGACAGCCCCTGCGTGCAGCTCAGACATCACCGTGTTGACGATCGTGTCGGCGGGAACGCCGGTCCAGTCGCGGGTGTCGATGGACCACAGGTAGAGCTGGTAGCCCAGCGATGCCGCAATGCTGGAGACGCGCGCATCGTAGGCCCCGTATGGGGGGCGCAGAATGTCACTGGAAAGCCCGCCTTCTATCTCCCGGCGTATCTCCTCGTCTGACAGCCGGGTTAGCCAGGCGTGAGAGGCCGTGTGGTTGCAGAGCTTGTGGCCCTCCCTCACCATGCGGGCGATCACATCAGGGTTCTCGCGCGCCCAGTTACCGTTTACGCAGAAAACCGCGCGCACGTTGTAATGGCGAAGGATATCGAGGATCGCATGAGCCCTCGGCGCCGGTGACGAATCGTCGAACGTCAGGGTCACGACACCCGATCCGTCGCGGAAGATCGGCGGCGGCGGAGTCCCGGACTGTGAATCGCGCAGCTCCTCGATTTCGGCCAGCAAGCGGGCCACCTCGTGGCTCAGCAGATCGATCTCCTCCCGGTCTTCCTTGAGGCGTTGTCTGAGTTCGCGGACGCTTACATCCAGGTCGCCTCTTTCGTCCTCTATCACCCTCAGCTGTTCCGTCAGCCGGTCTCGCCTGGCGGCCAGCTCGTCAAGCTGGTCCTCGAGGACCCTGGCCCGCTCATCGAGGTCCCCCGTTGATTCGGCCAGCGAGATTCCACGGCTGAAGAAGAATGCCCCTGCCGCCACGGCCAGGGCCAGCGCTATCACTCCTATTTTGAACATGGCTAATCCCCCTTTCCGGCAATCGCCCCGTACTACCTCGAGGTCTCGAGGGCTTCCTTTTCGCCGCGCAGGTGCTCTATCTCCGCTCGCAGTCGCGCCAGCTCTTCCGCCGCGGCCGAGTTCTGTTCTTCGAGCTGCCGTAGAATCGAACGCGCGTTTGTCAGCGCCCCGGTCTCGTCTCGCACCTGGGACCGGATATCGCGCAGGCTATCGAGGGTGCGTTCGTATTCGCCCTGCAACGAGTGCTGCTGCGAGTCAGCGCGGGCTTCCTGTGCCCCGTAATAGGCCGCCGTGCCAACCGCCGTGGCGCAGAAGACCAGGGCGGTGGCGACAACAGCCCTCCACAGAAACCGGTGTCCGGAGCCCGTGTGCGCCCCGGCATGGCTTGTGAAACCCCGCCGGAGGTCCATCCCCTGAAATGCTCTGTTCATTCCCGAACCTCCTGTCGAACTGCGCCGCCAACTTTCTTCTCTTGATGACACGGAGAACTGGCGATAGACAACGCGGCGGGCAAGAGACATGGAGCGCTATTCGCGCAGCGGGATTAGTGGGAGATTGCCTCGCTCAGACCAACGCGAGGAACGTATGCTCATACGCGCAGTTGTAGGCAGAGGCGAGGTAAAATGCGCGCCGGCGGAAGTTCGCGGGCGGGCCGGCGATCAGCCCGAGGTCTTGTCTTCGACTATCTCGAAGCGAAAGTCCTCGATCACGGGGTTGGCCAGCAGCTTCTTGCACATCGCCGTCACCTGCTCCTCGGCCATCTTCTTGCTTGCCGTGTCCAGCTTGATCTCCATGTATTTGCCGGCCCTGACGGAGCCCACCTCGGGGAAGCCCAGGGAGTGCAGGGCGTCGCGTATCGTGTTCCCCTGGGGGTCGTTCACCGCCGGCTTCAAGGTCACGTCGATTCTTGCCAGGTATGTCTTCATGTTTTCGGGTATCCGGCGTCTGCCTTGATCCGCGCGATCTGTTCGATGTGGTCCATCGCGTGCAGCCTGTGGAAGGCCAGCCATTCTTTGACATTTAGCGGCCCGAATACTGGATGCGGAAACGCCTCCTCGAGTTTCGACGAGTTCTGAAGACGTCCGATGAGCGCCACGGTCTCGTCGAAGAACTCTGCCAGTCTCTGCCGGAGACCGTCCATGGACATCGCCTCGTGCTCCGGTGATTGCGCGCCCATTCTTTGCACAGGCGCGCCGGGATTGGCCGGCGGCGGCACGCCGGCACGTTCGGCTGCGGTGTTGTTCAGACTGCGTTCGCTGAGCAGATAGTGTCCGATCACTTCCTTCACACACCATTTCGGCCCCTCGCCGCTGGCGGGAGTCTGGAAGCCTCCTATCGCGGGGTCAGGCTGGTGTGCGGCCTGTGCCTCACTGATCCCGTCCAGGCAGCGCGCCCAATCCTCCGACGTCTGCCGGATAGCGGCCTCGAGTTCTTCGAGTCCCTTCGCCCCCAGGTAGTGCAGGAACTGCGCCGCCCGCTCCAGCGGGTCAACTTTTTGCGTCATCCAACTCTCCTAGCTGGTCTCGAACCCTTCCGTGGTCCACTTGATTGGACGCACATGAATGGCGATGAACTCCATATCCGCGGTGTCTTTCACATAGGCCCTGCCGGCCGCTTCACCAAGGTAACGTACCGCCACCCGCTCTCGCCAGACGCCGTCCACCTGGCTCCCCACGTGCGCCGTCCCCTCGATGCTCACCTGCTGGTACGGCAACTCCTGGGTGTAGATGGACAGCGCGGCGAACCCCTTCCGGGCCACGTTCTGTAGCTTCTGCGCGTTGCGAAACGTGCTCACGATGAATTCATACCCGTCCCACTCGTACCAGACGGGCGTCACGTGCGGCCGCCCATCGGGCCTCAACGTCGCCAGGGAGGCCAGGTGCGCTCCCTTTAGAAACTCGGTGACATCGCGCGCCAGGATGGCCATCGCTCAGGGCCGGATCAGCTCGCGGCCGGTCAGGCGTCGGAACGCTTCGCGGTATTTCTCGGCTGTCCCCTCCACGACGTCGGCAGGCAACTCGGGCGGAGGCGGTTCCTTGTTCCAGCCGATTCGAGTCAGGTAATCGCGCACGAACTGCTTGTCAAAGCTCGGCTGCGGGCCTCCCGGCCGGTACTCGTCCGCCGGCCAGAAACGGCTGGAGTCTGGTGTCAACGCCTCGTCGATGAGTATGACTTCGTCGTCCAGCCAGCCGAACTCGAACTTCGTATCAGCGATGATGATACCGCGGCTCGCAGCGTAGTCCCGCCCGTACCGGTAGACCGCCAGCGCGCGCACTTTCATGGCGTTCGCTGCCCGCTCGCCCGCCATCTGGACCACGTCCTTGTACGTGATCGGCAGGTCGTGGCCCTCGTGCGCCTTTGTCGTTGGCGTAAAGATCGGCTCCAATAGCTCCTGGCTCTCCTCCAATCCGGCCATCAGCTTGTTCCCTGATATCTCGCCTGTCTTCTGGTAGTCCAGCCAGCCCGAGCCGGAAATGTATCCTCGCACCACGCACTCCACGTCGATCCGCTCCGCCTTCCGCACAACCATCGCCCGCCCGATCATCTCCCGTGGCAACTCCACGGGCACGCCGTCGACTCGCGTCGAGTCCACCACGCGGATGAAGTGGTTAGGCACGATCCCCCCGGTCATCTCGAACCAGAAGGCGGAAAGCTGCGTCAGCACCAGGCCCTTGTCCGGAATTCCAGTCGGCAGGATCACATCGAAAGCCGAGATGCGATCCGTTGCGACGATCAGAAGCTTGTCGTCCAGGTCATAAATGTCGCGCACCTTCCCGCGAGCCAGTAGCGGCAGGTCGAGCTTCGATTCAGAGAGCGTAGCGGTCACAACATCCCCCAATTTCCAATTGCTGATTGCCCGTTGCCCGTCTCACAGTCCCAGTCTCCGGAAGCTGTCGTCGACGTGCTTCAAGTAGAAGCCGTAGTCGAAGATGGAGGCCAGCTCGTCTCGCGACAGATGCGACGCCACCTCCGGGTCATCGCACAGCAGGTCGAGGAACGGCTTCCGCTCCTCCCATGAACGCATGGCATTGCGCTGCACGATCTTGTAGGCGTCCTGCCGCGTGAGCCCCTTCTCGATGAGTGCGAGCAACACCCGCTGCGAGAACGAGAGGCCGTAGCTGGAGTCCATGT
>DASSZB010000138.1:0-2798 GCA_035702935.1 Dehalococcoidia bacterium | reverse complement strand
CGGGCAGGCGCCACACCGCGGGGATCATCTTTCATGATGCGGAGTGACTCGGTCGTGCGGCACGCGGGTGCCGTCATCGGGATGCTGGCGCTGACCGCGGGCGGCGCCTCCGCCCAACTCCGGCCGTCCGAGCCTCCGGCGACGGAGCTCCGCGGAGCGCTCCGCGCCTTCTATTTCGGCCTGGCGCACCACGACTGGCAATCGCTCGCAGCCGGCATCCTGCCCGCCAAGGTGGTGGCGCATCGCCAGCCGCCGGCGTCCGTGGTCGCGGCCTCGCAACCTCAGTGGCGTCAGGAAGCTTGCGCGCCCACGGTAGAGGAGCGCGTCCGGGACGCGGCGATCACGATCGACGGCGATTGGGCCGCGGCCTCGGTTCCCCGGTATGGCGCCGGCGGGTCGGGCGCCGACGGCTTTCGGTTCATCCGCTTCGACGGACGCTGGTGGATCGTTTACATCGACCTCTTCGAGGCGTCCCTCCCCCTCCAGCTCGCGCGGTAGTTCCGCGCCCGTCCCGCCTGCCCGGCCCGGTCGAATCGGATCAGAACCCGAATGTCTCCGCTAAGTCCATACGGGGCAACCGAGTCGGCACGATTGCGGAACCCGTTGTGTCACAGTAGGTTTGCTGTCCTTCCGGCGCCGTAGCCAAGTGGTAAGGCAGAGGTCTGCAAAACCTCCATCATCGGTTCGATTCCGATCGGCGCCTCTGAATTGCAGCAATGACTTACGGGCCATCCTCCATAGGTGGCCCGTTTCGCGTTGGGAAGCTCTTTGGGAAGCTGTCGCTGCGGCCCTGAGCTGGCGCCATGATGTTGCCGCCCGATCTCGGCGTCACACCCCACGGAAGTCGCCGATTCCGTAAGCCCGGAGCCGTGGAGCCTAGCGCACGCGAGTGCCTTCCAGCTTCCGCTGCGCCACCGAGTCTCCCCCCTTGAGCGCATACCGCGCTTCCATCGTGCCCACCAGCTTGTCACCCTGCAGCCGGTTGACAGTACGGGTGGTGACCTGGACGCCCTTGCGTATGAAGCTCTCGTAGGGACCCGACTCGGTCACCACGCTGTCTCCCGCCACCGCGAGGACGCGCACCGGAATGGGCTTCCGCTTCGGACCCGTCATGGTCCACCCGGAGGTGTCGGCGGTCGCTACCAGCTCGGTCTCGACCACGTTCCCGCCGGACTCATCCATCGAAGTCACCTTCCACGTCCCGGCGACGTCGGCGAGGGAGATCGCCGCCGGTGCGGCCGGCGTCGCGGGCGTCGCGGTTGCCGTATCCATCGCGGCACCGTCATCCGCGCCGCGGTTCTCGGATTTGGCGCAGGCCGCCAGCATGGCCGCGCAGCAGAACAGGGCTAGGCGCTGCATTTCGTTCTCCGGTTGAGGTGTGTGACTTCCGGTCCGGCCGATTGAAGCCGGTCCCGGGGAGCGGTCGCGAAGTCCTACGGTATGGCGGGGTCTCCTCCACCATACCGCCGGGTACACTGTTCAGCCAGAACGCTTCAGCGTCATCGCGGCGCCGTAGACCGGGGCCACGGAGGGCGCCTGTGGCGTGGAAGGCGAGCTCTTGCTCCGTTGCGCACGCCGGACCGGCAGCCCCATCAAGCGGCGCTGATTCCCCTGAGATCGTCATTAGGAGCCTCATAGAGCGAGCCATTCGTGGCTCCGAGAGGCGCTGCCGAGGACCCGGCCTGATCCGCAGCAGCGAGTACCACGCACAATCGCCACGTCATGGCTGACCCAAGGGGGCGACGGATGGCTTGGTCCAGGGCAGGAGTCCGTACATCCTCCGCCCAGCCCTGAGCGCGAGCTCGGTAAGCCTCGCTCGGCGTCTCCGATTCGCGAGCGGCGCTGGAACTTCGTGGCGTCCATATCGCTCGATTCCGATAGTGGACACCCCCGATTGCGCGATCACCGGAAACGGGAAGATGCAGAGATTCGGCAGACCGTGAACCCACGAACGATCGAGCTCGTCATCAATCGGCCGGCGCACTGCTTGGCAGTGCAGAATCAGGCGCTCCGCACCTGCGCGGGTGATGGCGTAGGCCTGAGCGCCGAATACACGATCGACGTATTCGATGAGATGACGCTGGAACTCAATGGCATTCGCCTGCACACGCCGACAGGGACCGGGATCCATGGCGAACAGACGCAGGAAGGAAATCCCACTGGCCTGGAGATCGATCCGCGCGAGCTTCTCAAGGAAGGTCCAATCAACGATGGTATCGTCCTCGAGCACTACCAACTGGGACGCTCTGGTCTCGAGGAACGTCATCCAGGCGGCGTAATGGCTGGCATAGCATCCGAGCTCACCGGGAGACAGGGGCCGTCCCTTGGAGACAATCGCCTCATCGGGATCGTAGGTGAGGTTCAGGCCCAGCCCACGTCCGGCGTCAAAGAACCTCCAGTCGAGTCCCACCCCGCAAGCGCGGGCTGAGAAAGCAGCACGTCGCTCCGTCGCGTCGGGCAGGCTGATGACGACGACCTTCGTACTCAGCGCCGTCGCGTCATGTGCGATCTCCGCCCGCGCGGCCCTGCTCCAACTCGGCGAGAAGTCTGGCACGGCCGTACGGCTCCTTCGACTGAACAGGGTTCGGTATGCCATTTACGAGCGCGCGGATGCGAGCGAGCCGTCCCGAATCGGGGCCCCGCGGTGATGAGAATCGGAATGATCCTGAGGGGAGGGAACCCCGCTGACCCTAGTGGTCAGTCCGGTGGTTGTCAAGGAAATGTTCGTGCCAATGTGCGTCAAGTCGGCGCTGCTCCGGCCGTCTGCCTTGCATTTCCTACCTTCTCGGGCGCAGATG
>DASSZB010000119.1:0-3533 GCA_035702935.1 Dehalococcoidia bacterium | reverse complement strand
AGGCGTGGAACGCGAGGATGGCTAGAACGAAGGGTATGGGGACGAATATGGGACCCCAGACGAGGAACGAGATGACAGCGAGCGTGATCAGCGCCGGGAGAGTCTCGAATAATCGTTTGACTACTGCGCGCTTGCGGATATGAATCGCTGGAAGTGCATGCTCGAAGGGGATCGAATGCGGTTCCAGCACTGCGGTCGCGGCCTCCATGGCAGAGGCAGCGCTAATCAATGCGTGTGAAAGGGACACCACTCCGGTCTCAGTCGAAACGGAGTGCAGTTCCGCTGGGGCTAGGCCGACGTCGAAGCCCGCTGGGGCGCCAGCAAAAGCGCTAACGACGGGCAGGGACCTTTCGGAGTCTATCGCGTTCCTCCCCTTCTGTTCGCGGTCAGGCGTTTCCGACGATCGGGCAAGAAAATAAGCCGACCCGATGACGAATCGACCTTTCCTACGCCTGCGAGGTTAGCTGACGGGTTAGGGCTGGAAAGTAGCCCCGCCACGTGAAGCGGCTTCACCCCTGGGTTGGGTCCCCCGCCCGGTAAGGTTCGGCGCGTAAGTGTTTACTTGGGTGCGATTCTATGAAGCGGGAAGGGCAGTGTCAACCGATTGGGCGTTCGTGGGACGCGTTGCGAAGTTGTTACAGCCACACACAGCGCCGCCACCTTTTCGCCGTGTCACGCGGCCAGGGGCGAGGTGCAGAAGGCGCACTTTCTGGCCTCCGCCGGCACATCGCTCAAGCACTCGGGGCAGCGCTTGATCGTCGGGTCCGGAGGCTCTTCCTTCTTGGCGCGGGCCATGAGTGCATTGATGGGTACGACCACGAAGAAGAAGACGGCGGCGGCGATGGTCACGAAGGCGATGACCTTGTTGATGAAGTCACCGTAGCGGAAGGTACTGTCGTTGATCGTGAAATCGAGTGCGGAGAAGTCCGGCTTTCCGAAAATAGCGGCGATCAGGGGCGTGATCAAGTCTTCCACGAAGGCGGTGACGACAGCGCCGAACGCCACGCCGATGACGATGGCCACGGCGAGGTCCACGACGTTGCCGCGGAGCAGGAACGCCTTAAAGTCGTTGAGGATGCCCATGGAGCCCTCCTTGTTTTGCAGAACCGTTCTCGACGGCATTATACCGCCTACGCGAGCATTTCAGCAGGTGTCCTTCGCCTACGTTCCCCTTCCCCACGGGTCGTCGATGGCAAAAAGCCAGGAGCCGTCCGGCTGCCGGCGCACGACTTCGATGCTCTTGCCTGTCATCTGCTGGCCGCTGGCGCTTAGCGTCCAGACACCGTAGCAGACGGCGAGGTCATCTCCAGCCGGAACTGTCTTCTCGACCTTCAAGTCGATCTGTGGGTTCATGTCGATGAACGCCTTGACAGTAGCCCGGATAGCGTCATGACCGGTTGCCACCTGGCCGTCCTGGGCCACGAAGCTGGCGTCCGGCTCGTAAAGCTCCATGATGCCGTCAACATTGCCGGAGTTCAGGGCCCCCTGGAACAGCATATCGACTTCATCCGGGTTTCGGGCGGGCATAGGTACCTCCTTCGCTTCTGCGAGTCAGCAGCGAATCGTACGGAGTGCGCGACGCGCGGTCAATCGCGGCCGCGGGTGCCGGCGCGCAGGCGCTCCATCCAGTCGCGGATCTTCTCCTCGTATCCCAGCTCTCCCGCCAGGTAGTATTGACGCCCGGTTAGGGCGTCCGGAAGATGCTGCTGGCCAGAATAGTGGCCCTCGACCGAGTGGTCGTACTGGTAGTCGCGGCCGTGACCCATCTCCCGCATTAGCGGGGTTGGCGCGTTTCGCAGGTGCAGAGGCACGGGCTCCGCCATCGTCAGGCGGGCATCCTCGAGGGCGCGCAGGTAGGCGCTGCCGACGGAGTTGGACTTGGGGGCCGTGGCCAGGTAGATCGTTGCCTCCGCCAGCGGGTAGAACCCCTCCGGCATGCCAATGAAGTGCACCGCCTGCTGTGCCGCCACCGCCACCTGCAGCGCCTGCGGATCAGCCAGGCCGACGTCTTCTGAGGCCAGGATCACCAGCCTTCTCGCCACGAAGAGCGGGTCCTCGCCGCCCTCCAGCATGCGGGCCAGCCAGTAGAGGGCGGCGTCGGGGTCGGAGCCGCGCAGCGACTTAATGAACGCGGAGATGATGTCGTAGTGCCAGTCGCCGGCCTTGTCGTAGAGGGCGGCGCGGTGCTGGAGGGCCTCCTCCAGGTGCTCGATGGTGACGTGGCGGACGCCGTCCATGTCCGGCGGTGCGGTCTGGACGGCGAGCTCGAGGGCGTTGAGAGCGACGCGCGCATCCCCGCCGACGGCGCCGGCCAGCGCGGCCAACGTCTCGTCCGCCACCTCCACTTGCGTGTCGCCCAGGCCGTGTACTGTGTCTGCGAGAGCCCGGCGCAGAATGCCCTCCACCTGTTCCGGTGTAAGCGGCTCCATACGGAACACACGCGAGCGCGAGAGTAGCGGGGAGATGACCTCGAACGAGGGGTTCTCGGTGGTGGCGCCGATTAGTGTGATTGTCCCGTCCTCGACGTAGGGCAGCACGACGTCTTGCTGGGCCTTGTTGAAGCGATGGATCTCGTCGATGAAGAGGATGGTGCGTTGACCATGCTGACCCAGGCGCTCGGCCGCCTCAGCGACAACCCGGCGCAGGTCCGCGACGCCGGACGCCACCGCGGACACAGGCTCGAAGTGGGACTGGGTCATAGAGGCGATGATCCGGGCGAGCGTCGTTTTACCCGATCCCGGCGGTCCCCAGAGGACGATGGATGGAAGCTTGTCTTCCTCGATAGCACGCCGGAGGACCTTGCCGGCGCCGATGATGTGCTCCTGGCCGACGAATTCGTCCAGGGATGACGGCCGCATGCGGGCAGCGAGGGGAGCGTGGCGCGCCGCTCGCGCCTTCGCGGCCTCGGCGAACATGTTGAGCGGCCGGGTGGGCCGGCGCTGAGCGGGCATGACGCGGATATTATCGCACGCGCGCGTCGGGCCATTGCGTCGGTGTCTGATAGCATGACGGCGATGCCGATACCTCACCTCTACCACGAAGTCCACGGCGACCGCGGGCCGTTCCTTTTGCTCGTGCACGGCATGCTTTCCAGCCGGGCGCAGTGGATGCTGAACATCGAGGCGCTCTGCGAGTTTTCGCGTCCTGTCGTTGTTGAGCTGTTCGGCCACGGGCGTTCGCCCACGCCGGATGAACCCGAAGCGTACTCGCCGGAGCAGTACATGGCCGAGTTCGAGGCCATCCGACGGTCGCTCGATGCTGAGCGCTGGCTTATCTGCGGCCAGTCCCTCGGCGCCGCGCTGACCCTCCGCTACAGCCTCGATTACTCAGGTCATGTGATCGCGCAGGCTTTCACCAATTCGAATTCCGCCCTGGCGGACGAGGCCTGGCGCGAGCGTGTGGTCCCGCTGATGACGGCCCAGGCGCGTCACCTTCGCCAGTTTGGCCGGAAGGCCCTCGAGGGCCATCCGCTGAACCCCGCGCGTGGGAAGCGGTTGCCCGCGGCGGTGCGGGCCGTGCTTGTTGCCGACTAT
>DASSZB010000401.1:0-9093 GCA_035702935.1 Dehalococcoidia bacterium | reverse complement strand
TCGTGTGCTCGGCCAGTGTCATTATCGGGAGGAACGGGTCGTGGCCGGCCTCCGGTACCAGGATGGTGTCATAGCCGGCTTCTTCCAGCCGCCTTCCATGAGCGGCCAGTTCCTCGAGGCCGGAAGGGGCGGTAATCGTGGCTTCGACTCTCATCTGCGCTCCTCGTTCTGGCACCGCCGGATCAGCTCCGCAGACGGATTGCTGGAGAGGCTTGATGTGTGGATAATCGTATAAACAAACGTTTGATTGTCTCGGACAAGGATGGGTCAGGGGAGGCCAAATGTCAATCCTGCAGGGCCTGCAGGTGATCGAAGTATCGGCTACCGGCGCCGCCGCCTTCGCCTCGAAGCACCTCGCTGACTGGGGGGCGCAGGTCTTTGTCTTCGAGCCTTCCGGCGGCTCCCCGCTCCGCGATGCGCCTCCGTACTACGAGAAGGCCGGTGTCCAAAAGAGCGCCCTCTGGGCATGGCTCTCCCGTGGCAAGACCTCGGTGAAGGTCGGTCCCGACAGAGCGACAACCCAGGAGGCTGCCCGAGAAGCATGCTCGAAGGCGGACCTCGTGCTCGTGGAGAGCGAAATGGCGGTCCCGATGCTGGGGCTGAAGGCGGCCGATGTCTTGAACGCGTTTCAGACGACGTGCGTGCTGATTTCCCCCTTCGCCTCGGACGGCCCTTATGCGAACTACCAGGCGACAGACCTCGGCATCACTGCTCTTGGAGGCTGGATGAGCGTGCTGGGCAACCGCGACCGCGAACCCATCCGCCCGGGGGGAGAAGTGCTCCCGCGGATTACCGGCCTGTTTGCCCTTGCCGCTGCGCTTCACGGGCTGCGCTACGCTCGGGCGGGCGGCCCGCCGCAATCGGTCGAGGTGTCGGCGCAGGCGGCCGCGGCTTCCGTAATCATCGCACCCTGGCTGGTCAAGCGGATGCTCGGCTTTGAATACGAACGGCGCGGGAACCCATGGCCCATGGGCGCCATGAAGTGCGCGGACGGCTACGTGGGCATCCCGCCGCTGACGCCCACCCACTGGGAGATGATGTGCCAGATGATGGGCATCGGCGACATCTTCCAGGACCCGCAGGCCCACGATTACATGTGGCGCATGGCGCACGAAACGGAATTGCACGAGCGGGTCAAGCCATGGTTGGCCGAGCGCACCCGTAACGAGATCTTCGCGGAGGCGCAGGCCCTCCGGCTGCCCGCGGCGCCCTTCGAAACCGTGGCCGACCGTCTCGTCTGCCCCCAACTGAAAGCCCGCAATTTCTGGGTGCGCGCAGAGATCGACGGGCGCGGCGTAAAGGTGCCGCGTGTGAGCTACTCGATCCAGAGGCAGCAGCCGGTGGAGCGTGCGCCGTTGAAGGAGGCTGACGGGCTCGACCTCAGGCAGAGTGCCGGCCAAAAACCCGTGGCAGGCGCGTCTGTGCCTCAACGCCCGCTCGAGGGCATCCGCGTCCTCGACCTCACGTGGTTCTGGTCCGGACCTTACGCCATGATGATGCTGGCTGCCTTCGGTGCGGACGTCATCAAAATCGAATCCATGCAGCGGCCGGACCCCTACCGGTACATCTGGGCGCCCCTCGGCCGCGACAAGTGGTGGGAAAGCGGGCCGCTCTGGGTGGACACTAACTCAGGCAAGCGTGACATCACGCTGGACCTCTCCTCGCCTCGCGGCAAAGAGATCTTCGAGGAACTGGCCTCGAAGGCGGATATCGTTATCAGCAACTTCGCCAACCGCGTGATGCCGAACCTTGGGCTTACCGCTGAGCACCTCCTGCAATTAAACCCGCAACTGGTCGTTGTCACGATGCCGGGCTACGGTCCCGGCGGTCCCTGGGAAGACTACGCCGGCTACGGCGTCGCCTTCGAGCAGCTCGTCTGCGCCACCATGACGGGCTATGCCGACGACGATCCCCAGATGATGGGTGGCTTCTGCGACCCCGTCGTCGGACTGCATGTCGTGGCCGCCATCGAGCTCGCGCTTGAAGCGCGAGAGCAGACGGGACGGGGCGTGGCGGTAGAGGTGCCACAGTGTGAGACGCTGGATAGCATCTTCGCGCCCGAGCATATCGCAGTGCAGCACGGGGCTCCGTCGCCGATGCGCTCCGGAAACAAGCATGTCTGGATGGCCCCGCATAACGTTTATCGCGTCGCCGGCAACGACCAGTGGCTTTCCATCGCCGTCTCTTCGGACCCCGAGTTCTCCGCCCTGGCAGGCACGCTCGGACAGCCGCAACTGGCTTCAGACACGCGGTTTGCCACCGTGACCGCAAGGAAGCGGAACGAGGCTGAAATCGACGAGATCATGAGCGAACTCCTGGGCGGCACTGACGGCGCTGAACTGGAACGCAAGCTCCAGGCAGCGGGCGTGAAGGCTTGCCGCGTCAACAAATCGTACCTGCTGCCGGAAGATGAGAACCTCAAGCACATCGGCTTCTTCCAGGAGTTGACGCGAGACCTCACAGGGGCCTACATGCAGAAGACGTTCCCCTTCCGGTTCTCGACCATCGATACGAGCCACCGGCGCGCAGCGCCCACGATGGGCGGGCATACAGCCGAGGTGCTGACGGCGCTGAGCGGCGTCACCGAAGGGGAACTTGAACGGTTGCGAGACCAGAAAATCACAGGCAGCGCTCCCCTGCCCTTTGCCGAATGACGCCGCAAGCGGGATCATAGGCTGCATGGATTTCGAGTACCCGGCAGAAGTCCTGGAGTTCCGTCGCGAATTCGCGCGTTACCTGGACACTGTCGTATCGCCCGAGCTACGAGATGAGCTCCTGAAAAGCAGCGGTGAGCAGGCCGGGAAGCACACCAAGGCGTTCTGGCGCAGGCTCGGCGAGGACGGGTACTTCGGACTAGGCTGGCCTGTCGAATACGGCGGCGGCGGAAAATCAGTCCTCTACCTGCACGCGTTCAACCAGGAGATGGCCTATCGGCGCCTCCCGGCCCCTGTCGTCACCCTGAACACTGTCGCTCCCACACTCATGCACATTGGCAGCGAGGAGCAAAAACAACAGTATCTCCCGGGCATCCTCCGGGGCGAGATCGAGTTCGCCATCGGCTACACGGAGCCCCAGGCAGGTACGGACCTCGCCTCGCTCCAGACGCGGGCGGTCCGCGACGGCGATTCCTACCTGATCAACGGGCAGAAGATCTTCACCACGGGGGCCCACCACGCGGACTACTTGTGGCTCGCCGTGCGGACGGACGTCGATGCGCCTAAGCACCGCGGCATCTCGCTCCTCATCGTGCCTGTCGCTTCCGAAGGCATCGATGTGCAGCCGCTCCCCACCATCGGCGGCGGACGCACCAATATCGTGTTTTTGGACAACGTGCGCGCGCCGCTCTCCGCGCTTGTCGGGGAAGAGAACCGGGGGTGGTATTACATGACCACCCAGCTGGACTTTGAGCGCGTGGCCATCAGTCCGGTGCCGTATATTCAGCGGGTCTTCGAACGGCTGTGCGAGGAGATGCGGCGAAGCGGCATCGCCGGGGAGTGGAGTAGAGCCAGGCTCGCGGAAATGGCGGCAGATCTCTACGTGCTGCGGGTGATGGACCTGAAACTTGCCGCTATGGTGGACAACGGCCAGGTGCCTTACTATGACGCCTCGCTGCTGAAGGTGCTATCGACGGAACTACAGATACGATTTATTCAAGACGCCCTCCAGATGCTCAGGAACGCCGGGCTCCTGCGCCGCGGCTCGCCGGGCGCGCGGCTGAGCGGGGACCTCGAACGGTTCCTTGCTTCCGCCCTGATCCTGCTCTTCGGCGGCGGCAGCAACGATATCCAGCGTGACATCATGGCCACCCACGGGATGGGCCTCTCCCGATAAGCATGCGCTTCGAGGACTCCGAGACACAGAAGCTACTCCGCACCACCGTGCGGTCTTTTCTTGCTGACCGGTTCCCATGGGAGAGGCTCTACGCCATCGAGAACGCGGAGGGAGACCTTGCCCCTGAGGACCTCAAGTCCTTCGCCGATCTCGGCTGGCTCGGGCTCCTGGCGCCGGCGACGGAGGGCGGAGCCGCCATATCGCTAACCGAAGCGGCAGTGGTCATCGACGAGTTCGGCTATGCCGGCGCCCCTTCGTCAGTAGCCGTCTCGAATATCGTCGCCGACGCCCTCGGCCGGCTGTCTGACACGGAGGCGCGAAACCACCTGGGACGGCTCACTCGAGGCAAAGCTCGATACACAATCGGTGGCGGGAACCTCGCCCTGAAGGGAGGCGAGCTACGCGGCTCTCTGCAACTGGTGCCCCACGGCAACACCGCAGATCACGTGCTAGCAGCGCTGGATATCGACGGCGAACTGGGAATCGGCCTCGTGCGGGCGGACGCCAGCCGTGCCGCCCCGCTGCTCGCCCTGGACCATCGATCCTACGCGGACCTGGACTTCGAAGGCGCCACCGCGGCGGACGTGCTGGTGCTGGCTACCGGGGATGAAGCCCGAGCGACAAACGAGCGCTGGCAGAACCTTATAGCAGCCTTCTCCGTCGTCGAGATGGCGGGGCTGCTGGCGCGCATCAAGGACTTGACCGGCGAATATATCTCGAATCGGGTGCAGTTCGGCCAGCCCATCGCCAAGTTCCAGGCCGCCCGCCACCACGCCGCCGATCTGCTGACTGCGGCCGAGACCACGCGCTGGGCTGCTTATCACGCCCTCTGGGAGCTGGACCGCGATCCGCAAGAGACCACCGGCATCTGGCTGGCGCGCCACTGGGCCATCCGCGCGGCCCGGCAGGCTGTGGAGCTCACCCACCTCCTCCACGGCGGCGTTGGCGTCGGGATGGAGTATCCGCTGCATTTGCTGACCCAGAGCCTGGCGTCCCTTGCCGTGCGCGGTGGCACCCTGGACGACGCGACCGCCCGCACGCTGGCGTCGCTGGGCTTCGCTCCGGGGGCCGGGTCGGCTTGATGTCCGCAACCAGGAACAAGGCCGCCATAATCGGCGTTGGCCAGACCGAGTTCTCCAAAGACTCCGGGCGCAGTACTCTTCACATGGCTCTCGAGGTCATCCTGCAGGCCCTAGATGACGCGGGCCTGCGACCGGAGGACATCGACGGGTTTGTGAAGATGCGCGCCAACGACGACATCTTCGAGATCGACCTGCTCCGGTCACTCAATTTGCCGAACCTGCGGTTCTTCAGCGAGATCCCCCACGGCGGCGGCGCCGCCTGCGGCACGCTGGCTAATGCCGCTGCCGCCGTCTGCTCCGGCCTGGCCGATGTCGTGGTCACATTCCGCTCGCTGAACGAGCGCTCCGAGCGCCGCTTCGGGGAGTCCAGCGCGGGAGGTGGCCTGGGCCACTGGATGCAATACAACATTCCCCACGGCCTCGTGACGCCCGCCCAGTGGGTCGCCATCTTCGCCCAGCGATATCTGCACGAGTTCGGGTACACAACGGAGGAGTTGGGACGCGTCTCGGTGCTCTGCCGCAAGCACGCCGCGACCAATCCTCACGCCATGATGTACGAACGGCCGATTACGCTGGAGGACCACAAGTCCTCCCGCTGGATATCGGAGCCGCTGCGGCTGCTGGACTGCACGCTCGACACCGATGGGGCGTGTGCGGCAGTGGTCGTGTCCGCAGAAAAGGCGCGCCAGCTCCGCAGCCGTCCGGCGTTCATTACGGCCGCCGCCCAGGGCACGGGTAGCCACGCCGAGATGATGACCAGCTACCAGCGCCCCGACATCACCCGCCTCGAGGAAGCTGAGGCGTGCGCCCGCGAACTGTACCGGATGGCCGACCTTGCGCCCGCCGATATCGACGTGGCGCTTATCTACGATCACTTCACACCGATGGTCCTGATGGCCCTCGAGGCGTACGGTTTCGCGGAACAGGGCCAAGCGCCGCACCTCTTCCGCGAAGACAAGCTGGAGCTGGACGGCCAGACGCCGCTGAACCCCCACGGCGGTCATCTCGGAGAGGGCTACCTGCACGGCTTCGGCCACATCGTCGAGGCCGTCCGCCAGATCCGAGGGGTGGCGGCGAACCAGGTGCCTGACGTGAAGACGTGCCTGGTGACAAGCGGAACCGGAGTGCCTACCAGCGGCGCCATTCTGTCGAGCGAGGCATATTGATGGCCGACGTCCCCAGGCCCTATCCGCTTCCAGACCGGGACACGGCGCCGTTCTGGGAGGCCCAGAACCAGCACCAGCTCAAGTTCCAGCGCTGCTCGGCGTGCGGCGCCGTGCGTTACCCGGTCGGCCCTCTGTGCCCGAAATGCCGGTCGTTCGAGTTCGAGTGGGCCACTTCGTCGGGCCGCGGCGTCGTCCACAGTTTCACGGTCGTGCAGCACCAGACTCATCCCGCGTTCCCCGTCCCGTACACGGTCGTGCTCGTTCAGATGGACGAGGGGCCACGCATCATCGCGCAGTTCCGCGGCCCCGATGGCGCGCGTCCGGAGATCGGGATGGGTGTCCACATCGAGTGGGAAGATCACCCGAAACAGTCCCTACCGGTGTTCGTAGCAGAACGGTGAGGTTTCATGGCTATTAACCTCAAAGAAAGCTTCCAGGTGAACGCCCCCATCGACGCCGTCTGGCAATTTCTGCTGGACCCGCACCAGGTTGCGCCGTGCATGCCCGGCGCCGAGCTGGACGAGGTAGTGGGAGACGACACGTTCCTCGGGAACATCAAGGTCAAGGTCGGCCCCATCGTGGCCCGCTACAAGGGCCGCGTCCAGTTCACCCGCATCGAACCTTCCTCACACGAAATCGAGATGACGGCTGACGGCCGGGAAGCAGGTGGCGGCACGGCCCGCGGCACGATATCCAGCCGGCTGCAGGCGCTCGACCGTAACCGTACCGAGGTCGTGGCGGAAGCAACGGCTGAGATAACGGGGCGGGTGGCCCAGTTCGGGCGCGGGATGATCCAGGGCATCTCCCAGCAACTCTTTCGGGAGTTTGCAGCCTCTGTTACGCAGCGGCTGGAATCACCGGAGTTACCGACCGGCACCGCTCCTGAGTCCAAACCCATTCGAATCATCCCTCTGGTACTCGGGCAGATCTGGAGGTCTATCGCGGGCCTTTTCCGGAAGCTCTTCCGCCGGTCGGGCCAGGCTTAGGGCGCAGGCTCAGGCCTACCCGGCCTATTCGCCCTTGAACTCCGGGTCACGCTTCTCCAGGAACGCCGCAACCCCTTCCTGGGCGTCGCGGCTGTTCGTCGCCACCGACGAGGCGTAGAGCTCGAAGTCGATCGTCTGCTGGAGGGTGGCGTTCAGCGCCTTGTAGATGTTGCGGCGGGCCAGGTCTAGCGCCAGCGCCGGCCCTTTCGCCAGCTGTGCCGCGTAATCGGTGGCGGCCTGCAGCGCCTGCCCAGCCAGCACGAGTTCATCGATCAGTCCTATCTGCTTAGCCTCCTCCGCCTCCACCCACGCGCCCGTGGTTACCATCCGGAGAGCGTTCGGGACACCGATGATCCGCGGAAGGAAGTACGAGAGGCCGCACTCCGGGGCCATCCCCCGCCGGATGAAGATGGCGGACGCACGCATGGACTCGTCCGCGAAACGGCGGTCGCAGGCGAGCGCGTAGACGAGCCCCACACCGACTACGTGTCCGCGCAGTGCCGCGATCACAGGCTTGTCCACGTCCATCAGTGCCTGGGTGACACCCGCGAACGGTCCAAACGGTGATTTTCGCTGGTCCCTGGGCACCAATGACTCGCCCATCAGCGATTCGGAGTCCACCCACGCCAGGTCGCCGCCGGCACAGAACGAGCGGCCCGCCCCGGTCAAGACCAGCGCCCGCACGTCGTCGCGCCTGCGCGCCTCACTCAGCACGTCAATCAGGCGAACAGCCGTATCCCAATCGACCGCGTTCAGGCGCTCAGTGCGGTTCAGCGTGATGGTCCCCACGCCGCCCTGGATGTGGAAGAGTACGTTATCGGAATCCATCGGCAACCTCCGTTACAGGCAATCTTACGGCAAGGGCCGTGATCATTGGCACCCGCCGGCGGGGTGGTCTCGTGCCGCTCTTCCCGCCCGGCGCGCGCTCCCGTTAGGATGGGCGCAGGCAAAAGACGGCACAAGGGGTGTGACATGAGCTGGACACGCTGGAAACAGGTGACGGGCGAAGGGCTCGATTTCACGGAGATCATCTACGAGAAGAAGGCACACAGGCAGATCGGCGGGGGCATCGCCCGGGTGACCTTCAACCGCCCCGAGCGTTACAACGCGATGACGGCCGTGATGATGGACGAGATGTTCCGCGCACTCTACGACGCCAGCCACGACCCGATGACGGGCGCGATCGTCCTCACCGGCGCGGAGAAGCACTTCGGCTCGGGCGGCGACGTCCAGTGGGAGCAGTGGGGGCTGCGAGAGGCCTTCTACAACCGCTACCCCATGAACCGCCTCGTCCGCATTTCCAAGAAGCCCGTCATTGCCGCCGTCCGCGGCTACTGCATCGGCGGGCACAACCATCTCGCATATTGTTGCGACTTCACGATAGCCGGCGAGAGCGCCGTCTTCGGCCAGGCGGGTCCGCGGGTCTCCAGCCCCGCCGACGGGCCGTTCGTGCCGTACCTGGTCAGCGTGGTCGGGGCCAAGAAGGCCCGCGAGATGTGGATGCTGTGCCGCCGGTACAGCGCGGCGCAGGCGCTTCAAATGGGACTCGTGAACACTGTAGTCCCCGATGCTGATGTCGACGCGGAGGTCGACCGCTGGTGCGAGGAGTTGCTCAGCGTCAGCCCCGGTTGCATAGAGATCCTGAAGGCCGCCTTCGACCAGGAGTTGGATCGCCACCCGGAGATGGGCGTCATCTCCGGCGCCCTGTACCCCGACTGGTTCGACTCGCCGGAGGGCAAGGAGGGCGGCCAGGCCTTCCTCGAGAAGCGTCCTCCGCGGTTCTGGGACATCCGCAAAGCCGAGGCGAAGCGCCGGCGATCGTAGGGCGCGACCGTCAATCCCGCGGCAGCCCCAGCCCGCGCTGGGCGATGATGTTCCGCTGGATCTCGTTGGTTCCGGCGGAGATGCTCCAGTGGACTGTGAGCTGGTACATGAAGTTGAGCCTGCCGTCCACCGGCGCTCGTGGCGAGAACTGCGCGAGGCATCCGCCAAGGCCGAGGGCGTTCACCGCCGTGTTGGCGAAGCGCT
>DASSZB010000283.1:0-3382 GCA_035702935.1 Dehalococcoidia bacterium | reverse complement strand
CCCGCGTTTTCCGCCAAACCCGTTAAACTGGCGAGGATGACTGAAGATTACGGTCAGTTGTTCCGTGACGCCTACGCCATGCTGCACGGCGGGCTGGGCGACGAGCCTGACGACACCTCCGAGCGACGGGCTGGAGAAGGGCTCGAGGAATACCTCGCGCGCAGCCGCGCTGAGGCCGTCGGCGCCATGCGACAGCGTTTGCTGGCGGTCTCGGCGCCGGCCGGACTGGAGAAGGCGCACCGGTTGCTCGGCGATCTGCTGGAGAACGCGGCGCTCGGGGACGAGGCCCTTGCCCGGCAGGTAGCCGCCTACCAGTGCGGCAACTTCCACGAAAGCGTGACCCACTCCGAGCGCCTCCACGAGATCATCACGGAAACCACCCGCCTTGACCGCGAGCTGATCGCGGAGCTGCGCTCGCTGTCCCCGGAATTGGCCGGGGAGATTGGCATCGGCGGGTTCGAAGACTGAGCCCTATGGCCAAACAGCAGCAGGCCACCCTCGAGGCCGCCGGGCGCGAGGTGCCGATCACCAACCCGGAAAAGGTATTCTTCCCGAAGGCAGGCCACACGAAACTGGACCTGGCCATGTACTACCTGGCGGTGGCTGACGGGGCGCTGCGGGGCATAGCAGGCCGGCCCTTCGTCCTCAAGCGATACGTGAACGGGGCAGACCAGGAGCCGTTCTTCCAGAAACGCGCGCCGGAGAGCCGCCCGGACTGGATCGAGACTGTCGAGCTGCAGTTCCCATCAGGCCGGACGGCGCGGGAGGTCGTGGTGCGCGACGCGGCGCAACTCCTGTGGTGCGTGAACCTCGGGTGCATCGACCTCAACCCGCATCCCGTCCGCGCGGACGACTTGGAGCACCCGGACGAACTGCGGATCGACCTCGACCCCGGGCCGGGGGTCGAGTGGGATGACGTCCGCCGCGTGGCCATGAGCGTCCGCGAGGTGCTGGAGGACCACGGGCTCGCAGGCTGGCCGAAGACGTCGGGCTCGCGGGGGATGCACGTGAACGTGCGGATTGAGCGCCACTGGAGCTTCGACGAGGTTAGGCGGGCAGCGCTGGCCCTGGCCCGCGAGGTGGAGCGCCGCGTCCCCGGCCTGGCCACGAGCAAGTGGTGGAAGGAAGAGCGGCACGGCGTCTTCATCGACTACAACCAGAATGCCAAGGACCGCACCGTGGCCTCCGCCTGGTCCGTGCGCCCGACTCCGGACGCCCGCGTCTCGATGCCGCTGGAATGGGACGAGGTGCCCGGCTGCGACCCGGCTTCGTTCACGCTGGTAACCGCGCCACAGCGCTTCGCAGAACACGGCGATGCCTCTGCCGGCATCGATGAGGCCGCAGGGTCGCTGGACGGGTTGCTGAAGCTGTCGGCGGAGCAGGAAGCAGCCGGCCTTGGGGACGCGCCCTGGCCGCCGCAATACAAGAAGGCGCCCGGAGAACCCCCACGCGTGCAGCCCTCGCGCCGGAAGGCAGACCCTCCGGGGGGTCAGGTTTCCAACCTGACGGCGGAGCGGGGCTGGTCGGGCCGCCGCCGGCCGAAGCATCCGCTGATCACCGTGGCGAAGGCGGAGCACAAGGACGAGGCGCTGGCCGGCCTGGAGCGCTGGAAGGCGCGCCATCCCAAGGCTGCGAAGCGCCTGGAGGTGGACGACATCCTGGTGGACGCGATGCGCGGGCGCTTCACGACGTGGACGCGGGTGCGCCTGAACCTGCGGCACGTGCCGGAGAAAGAGCGCCCGGCGGAAGAGACGCCGGACCCGGACTACGACCCGTGGGGCGGCGCCGGACCGAAGACCCGTTCCAGCTCGTAGGGCGGCGTCACCTCCAGCTGGTCGTAGCGGCAGTCCTCGGGCTGCTTGTCCAGGCGCCAGCGCACGAACTGCGCCGCGTGGCGGAAGCGGTCCCCCTGCATGTGGTCGTAGGCCACCTCGCAGACGCGCTCCGGGCGTAGCGGCTCCCAGCTCAGGTCTTTGCCCCGGTTCCAGCGGCTGCTCGCGCCCGGAAGGCGCTGCATTTTCGCGTTCGCCTCCTCCTGGGCTTCGGCCCAGCCGCGCCAGGGGTGGCCTTCCAGCGCGTTTTCGCGTAGCGGCGCCAGCTCCTCGACCAGCTGCCGCCGCGTAGCGTCCGTGAACGCGGCCGTGACACCCACGTGGTGCAGCGTGCCCGCGTCGTCGTAGAGGCCGAGGAGGAGCGAGCCCACCATGGTGCCCGTCCCGTTTTTGTGCCAGCGGAAGCCCGCGACGACGCAGTCGGCGGTGCGCTTGTGCTTGACCTTGAACATCGTGCGCTCGCCGGGGCGGTAGGGCTCGTCGAGGCGCTTGGCCATGACGCCGTCCAACCCGGCGCCCTCGAAGCGCTGGAACCAGTCCTCCGCCAGCGAGCGGTCGAGCGTCGCCGGGGAGAGGTGCACACGTTGCGCGGTTCGGGGAAGCACCTCCTCCAGGCGCGAGCGGCGGGCTGACAGCGGCTCGGCTCGCAGGTCCTCGTCGCCCAGTGCGAGCAGGTCCCAGGCTACGTAGGACGCGGGCGACTGGGCGGCGAGCAGCTTCACGCGCGACTCGGCCGGGTGGATGCGCAGGAGGAGAGCCTCGAAGTCGAGGCCGCTATCGCCGACGATGACGATCTCTCCATCAAGGACGCAGCGATCCGGGAGGGAGTCCGCCAGCGGAGCGAGGAGCTCCGGGAAATAGCGGTTCATGGGCCGGGTATCGCGGCTCTGGAGCAGTATCTCGTCGCCGTCGCGGAAGACCAGCGTGCGGAATCCGTCCCACTTCGGCTCGAACTGCCAGCCGTCCCCCGAAGGGAGGGACGCGGCGGCCTTCGACAGCATGGGCGAGAGCGGCGGTGCGAAGGGTAAGCGTTTCACCGCTCCACCGTAACCCGCAACCCCAGGAATCTGCCATACCGCGTAGCAGCCGCGGGGATCGCGTCACGCTCAGCTTCGCTGAAGTCCCTGAACGGACTAAGCGCGACCGTGACCTCGCCCTTCTGGACCGTCCGCTTCCAGGTGCCGGCCACCTGCCCGCCGACGACGATCATCGGGCGGAACATGCCCCCGGCGATCGCCTCCCCGGCGAACGCGGGGTCGAGCACGGCGCTGCGGTCCTTGTAAGCGACGGTGTACTCGTCGAACGGGGGCAGCAGGTCCGCGCGCCGCCGACCCGAACGCGGCGCCGGCGATGTGGCGCCGAGGTAGTACGTCTGGCCGGCGATGGTGTCGTGCGCCAGGCGGCCGGCGGCCAGGTCGATGGCCTCCCGTGCCTCGCGGACGGTGAGGCCGGACCACCAGGTGAAGTCGGCGATGGTGGCCGGGCCGTGGCTCGTGAAGTAGCGGGTCGCCAGCTCCGCCAGCGCCTCGTCCCGTTCCAGCCGCCTCGAA
>DASSZB010000182.1:0-2131 GCA_035702935.1 Dehalococcoidia bacterium | reverse complement strand
CTCGGCCTCGTCCCTGGAACCAGCGTCACGGCCTCGTTCAAAGCCACCGCCGTGCACCTTATCCCGCACCGCCAGCACGCGTAGCGCGGCGGGTGGGGCGGCGGGGGCGTAGAGACGCCCCGCTGGACACAGATCCAGGCCCGGGTGAGAATCACGGTGAGAATAGCGGACGCCGCCGGTGATCGAGGCGGTAGAGACGCCCCATCGGACCAAGAGCAAGGCCCGTGTCCAAATCTCCGGTGAGAATAGCAGACGCTACCCGTCATCGGAATCCAGCGGGGCGTCTCTACGGTGGAACCGTTCGTTACGGTGGGACCGAGGGTGGACGGGGCAGGCCGGCCAGCAGGCCCAAATCGTTGCTCGTGATCCCGTCGACGCCGCGCTCCACGAGCGCGGCCGCCTCCGCTGCGTCGTCCACGGTCCAGCAATAGACGTCGACGCCATGCTGCTCAAGGAATCCCTGCTTCTCGGCATCCATGAAGCGGTGCTCGATGCACACGCGTCGCGCCCCGGGGTCGCCCGGCGCCATTGCCACAAAGCGTTCCCACTGGAGGTGATACTCCTTCGAGTAGCGTACCTCCATCTGCGGCGCCACCGCCCGCAGGTCGCGGATCACCGGCCAGTACTGGCCGCAAACGGACACCCAGCTTCCGGCGTTATGCCGGGCGACCGTCTCCGCCAGCCTGGAGGCGAAGGCCGCGGACTCGCCGCGCTTGCGAGCCTTCACATCAAGCAGCAGGCTCTTGCGTCCGGCCGTGCGCTCCAGGAGCTCATCGAGGCGCATTGTGCCCAGGTCCGGCCGCACGAAGTAGCCGCCCCAGAGCGGGACGACGAAGCGCCCCATGGCGTGGAGGGCGCGTCCCCGTCTGTCGCCCAGCACAGGCAACCAGCTCCAGCGACGCTCGTGGCGGATCTCGATGCGCCCGCCCCGGTACCAGATGTCGACCTCAATCATGTCGACGTCCGCGGCCAGGGCGACGTCCAGCGCCGCGCGGTTGTTCCCGTAGGCGTGCGCGATGCGGACGACGCCCGATGCGCGATTCATGGAGCCTACGGTTTTGGTTGCGGTTTGCGGCGGCGTTTCGGCGCGCCGGCCATAGCCTGGACCTGGCCGCGACGGAGGCGGTAGTGGGCGGCCGCCATCTCCAGGACTTGCCGGAGGGTATATTCGCCGTGGTCCTCGCCGGCGGCTACCCTGTCGAGGTCCCCGGGCACCAGGTCGTGGAGGAGGTTCGAGAAGCGGCGGTGGGCTACCTGGATCGAAAGCGTGGCTTCTCGCAGGGACATGAACTCGGACTTCTGCATGCAGGGCGGCTGCGGGAGGTTCAGGGCGCGCGCGGCGAGGCGGCCGTAGTAGAAGTTGACGTCATCGGCGGTGCGTTCGAGCGTGCCCTTTATGGTTTCATCGTCCGATGCCTCCCGGTCGAAGGCCGCGCTGTCGATGGCCTTCAGCGCCTCCACCAGCTCCTCGCGGGCAACTTCCAGGCGGCGCAGGAGGTCGTCCAGCTCGAACTGCGGGCCCGAGTTGCCTTCAGTCACCGGGGTCCTCCAGGGGCTGCCGGCCGGCGAATCCGGTGTCCATCTCGTGCCAGTATGCAACGTGCTCTTCGCCGAGCCTCCAGCAGAGGTACACCTGGCGGCCCTCCATCATGCTCCGGAAATCGACTAGCCCCATGTCCACGTCCTTCAACTCGCATCCCATCTCGTTTACTCGCTCCACAAGGCCGTTGATCTGGTCGGCCGTCTTCACCAGTTCCGCCTGGGCGAACCGCAGGTCATCGGCCAGGCCGTGGCCGTTCGTCCTCATCCGGCCGCTGATTTCGTTTACTTTTGCCTGGACCCCGTCATGCTCTGTCTTCAGGCCCCGCAGCTTGAAGAGGAGCGGAGCCAGGTAGGGCAGCATCTCCTCGGCCTCTTCGCGGGTGAACTGTCTCGGGGCCATGACGTAGGCCAGTATACGGGGCTGGAGAACCGGGGGGCGAGTAGCTGCGGCTCCACGTTGATGGCCGAACTGGGTGCAGGCTCGGGGCGCGGTTGGGCGCAGCACGAATTGATCCGGACGATGTCGGGAGTTCACCACGCGCATCTGCCTATCGAGTGCGCCCAACGGTATACGCGGCGGGCTGCGCCC
>DASSZB010000063.1:0-2901 GCA_035702935.1 Dehalococcoidia bacterium | reverse complement strand
ATGCCGTCGCTGATGCCGCGGAAGGCGCCTGCCTGGCTGACGGAGCCGGCGGTGGGGGTGTTGTCAAGAATGGGGGTGACGCCGAACATGCTGACTCTGGCCGGGGTGCTGGGAAACGTAGCGGCAGGGGTGCTGGCGGCGTCGGGGGAGTTCCTGGCGGCGGGGCTGGTGATGCTGGCGTTCAGCGCGCTGGACTTCCTGGACGGGGCGCTGGCGCGGGCCACGGGGCAGGCGACGCCGTTCGGGTCCGTGTTCGATGCGGTGCTGGACCGCGTGTCGGAGGCGGCTGTGCTGTTCGGGCTGCTGTGGTGGTTTAGCGACCGCGGCGACCGGACGGAGGAGCTGCTTATCTTCGTGGCGGTGGTGGGCTCGATACTCGTGAGCTACGTGCGGGCGCGGGCGGAGGTGATCGGGCTGAAGATGCGGGAGGGTGTGTTCACGCGCACGGAGCGGGTGGTGCTGCTGGGGGGCGGGCTTATAATCGAGGGAGCGGGCGTGGACCACGCGCTGACGGTGATGCTGTGGGCCCTGGCGGTGCTGGCGAGCCTGACGGCGGCGCAGCGGCTGGGGATCGTGTGGTGGAAGACGCGGGGGACCCAGGACGGCGAGTGAGTGCTGGAGCGAGCGCCAGATCCTTCGCTCGGTGGCAAGCGGGTCCACGATCACAGGCCTCGAGATGGGACTGACGTTCTGCCGCCTGCATGGGCTCAGGATGACAGCTCTGACTGCCTGTGACGCCGCGACGATAGGTACGATTGACAGTGTGAGGACGATGGGATGATTCCGCTTAAGGACCAGGAGCTGATACGGGAGAAGTTTGCCGCCGAGCTGATGGGGCCGGTGAAGATCGACCTGTTCACGGAGCGAGACCTAGGGATCACGGTGCCGGGGAAGAGGCCGTGCCAGTTCTGCAAGCCGACGGAAGACATGCTGCGGGAGCTGTCCGGGCTGCACCCGATGATCAGCCTGCGGGTGCACGGCCTGGAGGATCCTTCCGGGGAAGGACCGTCGGAAGCGGAGACGTACGGGATCGAGCGGGTGCCGGGGATCGTGCTACGGGGGATGAGCGGGGGCGGAACAAGCCCACGCCCCTACCTAAAGTTCTACGGGATACCGGCAGGGACGGAGTTCCCGAGCTTCCTGGAGACGATTGCGGACGTCTCGCGGGGCGAGGTGTTGCTGTCGGAGGAGTCGCTCGGGAAGCTGACCGGGATCGGCAACGAGGTCAGCGTGAAGGTGTTCACGACGCCGACGTGCCCGTACTGCCCGGCAGTGGCACGCATCGTCTGCCAGATCGCCATGGTGAACCCGGAAGTGCACGCGGAGATCATCGAGGTGAGCGAGTTCCCGGAGCTGGCGGAGCGGTACGCGGTGAAGGCGGTGCCGCTGACGGTGATCGCGGACCGGGTTTCGATACCGGGGATGATTCCGGAGGAGAAGCTGGTGGAGGAGATCGTGAAGGCGGCGGAGGTGGGTGCGGCGCCGGCGCAGATCGAGCGCGGGAAAGCGCGGCCGAGCGGGCTGATCGTGCCGTAGGCAGCCAGTAGCCAGTAACAAGTAACAAGTAGCGGAGCCTGCGCTAAGGCAGTGTCCCGGCAGGCCGTCCTATGGCGAGGACCTGCACTCGGACAGGTTCTTCGCGAAGGATGTTTGGCCGCGCACGGGCGCTCGTACGCTCAGAATGATAGAGCGGGTATTTGACACGGCGGGAGATGGTGAGGCGGCGAGGGCGAAATAGCGCGCGCGCAGGACGTCGAGGGAAGTGTCCCGGCAGGCCGTCTTATGGCGAGGACGTCGTGCCCGGACAGGTTCCTTCGCGAACGAGCGTCGAGCTGCGCGCCAGTGGTTTCGCGCTCAGAATGACAGCGTTTTACTTGAAGCGGCGGGCGAGGGTGAGGCCGGCGAAGGCGATGAGGGCGGCGAGGGCGAGGGTGGCGATGGCGATGATGATCACTGTGGTAGCGGAAGTGCCGTCGTCAGAGCTGTTGTCCGAGACGTCGGGGGTGCCGGGGGTGGCAGTGAGTTCGTCCTGAGCGGGTGGTTCCGTGGGTTCGGGGGTCGTTCGGGGCGGCAGGTTGTTGGCGGCGCGCCACTCGTCTTCCAGGCCGTCCTGGTCGAAGCCGTAGACGGCCTCGAGCGCGGAATCGATGCGCTTGCCGCCCTTGATGGTGGCGAAGAGGGCGGCGAACTTCTCCTCGCCGTAGGTGTCGACGAGGTATTTCACGATGTGCCAGGACTGGCCGTAGAAGAGGTTTACCTTCGATGCATCCCCGGGCGAGGACGTGATGGAGCGGAGGGAGAGCACGTTGCCGCGGTCGATAGCGTTTGCGATGGCGTCGCCAAAGCCTTCAGGGTCCTCCTGCCCGTAGACGGCGGTGCCTTCGTCGAGCCAGGCGGGCAGCGTGCCGAGCGCGCTTTCGCCGGAGGCGGCAGTGACGACGTGGGTGAGCTCGTGGCGGAGGGTGTCGAACGAGGCCTCGCCGAGGACGAGGACCGTGTCCGTGGTGATGCGGATGCCGGCGGTGATGACGGAGTCTTCGTAGGTCTCGCTGCGGCGGGGGAGGGCGGGGCGCATGTCGTCGACGGAGTCGTAGATCCAGACTTTGACCGGGAAATCGACAGTGCCGCCGAGGAGTGCTGACATCTTTGTGATGCTCTCGGAGGCGACGTCTAGCATGGCCCGGGCGTCACCCTCGTCACCGGCGTAGTAGTAGATGGTGACGCCGGCCTGTTCGAGGTGCGACCACTCGAAGCGGTCGTCGTCGTAGAAATAGGTGGCCTCGGCGGTGCGGCCGGTGTTACCGGCAGCGTCTGTGACCTCCCAGTGGTACTCGATAGTCGTACCAGGGGCGAGGTAAAAGGTGGTCTGGTCGGGTGACTGCAGGGCGAAGACGGCCGAAA
>DASSZB010000407.1:0-3650 GCA_035702935.1 Dehalococcoidia bacterium | reverse complement strand
GTCGCCGAACTGGACTGCGCCCAGGTCCCAGAGGGCCTTGGCCAGCCACAGGTTTCCTTCGGTTTCGGGAGAATGCTTCTCTGGCAATGCGGCGAGCAAGAAAAAGGCCCACGCCCGTAGGGGTGGCCTTCCCATTAACGGCTAGCGCGACGATAGCACCGTAATTCCAGCGGTGTCAACTATGGTTAAGATTCCGCACTTTATTTCGCCATTTGCGCAACACCTCCCGGTTGGCGACGTGGGCCGGCATCTCACCGCGGAGGGCCTGGACCAGTTGCTCGGCAGCCAGCATCGCCATGCGGGAGCGCGTGGCCACGCTGGCGCTGGCGATGTGCGGCGTCACGAGGCAGTTCTCCAGCGTCAGCAGCGGGTCCTCCGCCGCCATTGGTTCCGGGTCCGTCACATCCAGCGCTGCGGCCGCGATCCATCCCTCCTTGAGGGCGTGGTACAGGGCTGCCTGATCAACGAGCGGGCCTCGGGCGGTGTTCACGAGCACCGCGGTGGGTTTCATCCGCTGAAGAGCCTCCTCGTTGATCATTAGCCGCGTTTCTTCGGTCAAAGGCGCGTGCAGCGTCACGAAATCCGAATCCTCGAGCAGCAGGTCCAGATCATAGAATTCCATGCCGTAACGCTTCTCGAGGGCAGGCTTCCTAGTGCGACTGGTGTAGACGATTCGCATCCCGAAGCCGCGGGCGCGCTTCGCCATCTCTTCGCCGATCCCGCCCATGCCGATGATGCCGATGGTCGCTCCGTGCACGTCGTGGCCGAGAAGCACCTCAGGGCCCCAGGTCTTCCAGCGGCCTGCGCGTGCGTAGCGGTCGCCCTCGACGACCCGGCGCGCCGCTGCCAGCAGGAGCGCGAAGGTGAAGTCGGCCGTGGTCTCGCTCAAGACGCCAGGCGTCCGGGTGACCAGCACGCCGCGCTCCGTGGCGGCCGCCAGGTCGATGTTGTCGAACCCGGTGGCCATATTGCTGACGACGAGAAGGCGCGGGGCGGCCGTCAGGAGGTCCCGGTCGACGCGGTCGGTCAGCAGCGTGAGCAGGCCGTCCGCGTCCGCGGCCCCGTCGCGTAACTCCCGAGGCGTCGGCGGCAGTTCGGCCTCCCACAGGCGCACGTTGCAGTGCCCGCGCAGGAAGTCCAGCGCACCGCCCGGGAGATGGCGAGTAACGAAGACTGCGGGGCGGGGCATCCCTACGACCGGCGCTGGTCGGGCTCGCCGCCGCGAGCGTACTGGGGTTTGTAGCTCGGCTCTTCGCCGCGGACCTGGTCGTAGTGCATGCGGTCGTGGCGGTAGTAGGACCGCAGCCATTGCATCACGGTGAGCGTCCCGAAAATCTGGTTCGTCGCCGTCCGCTGAAAATCGGCAGGGGCCAGCCGGCCGATGAACTCCATCGTCATCTGCCGCTGATTGCGCAGCTCGGCGATGTGGTCGCCGACGGAGTGCTCGTTCGCGTTCTCCAGCGGGATGGCCGGCCGCTCGCCGCGCACGCCGTCCACGTTGGCGCCGTCCTCCTCGAGCGCGCGCCCGACCCAGGCCCGGTAGGCCGTTTCCATCTCGCACAGGTGGGACATCTGCTGCTTCTGATTCCATTCGCCGGGCGTGTAGGGAGTGGAAGCCCGCTCTTCGTCCATCGCCTCGAGGACAGATAGGAGCCTTGTCCGCTCCTCGATCATCTTGTTAACCAGCTCGTCGATCTGCGCCTGCTCGGCCATGACAGCCTCCTTCGCCGGAATGATACCAGCCTGTGGCCCTTCGGCCTCGCACCGTCACCCTTGTCGACGGACTCCCTTGTCCCGTAAGATGGATTTAGAAACTATTCCGTGCGGAAATGCCGGAATTCCAGGAGGCGCTCTCACCCATGCCCACCAAAGACCCCCGTGAACCGTTCAGCCGCATCACTGTTGACGAGGCCAAAGACATGATGGGCCGCGACGATGTCGTAGTCATCGACGTCCGCGAGCCGCATGAGTACAACGCCGGCCACGTGCCCAACGCGACGCTGATCCCCGTTAACAGCGTTTACGCGCGGCGCGAGGAGTTGCCGAAGGACAAGGACATCATCATGGTCTGCGCCGTGGGCCAACGCAGCGCCCTTGCGTCCGAGATGGCGGCCGCGGCAGGCCTAACGAGGCTCTACAACCTGGAAGGCGGCACAGACGCCTGGGTGAAGGCCGGAAACCCGGTCGACAAGTAGCTGGCCGCCGCCCTCGTGCCCCGCGTCTTCCTCTTCGACATCGATAACACGTTGCTGTACACCGGCGGCGCCGGTGGCCAGGCAATGGCGCAGGCCTTCGAGCAACTCTACGGCGTCGCCAACGGCTTTGCCGGTATCGAATTCAGCGGCCGCACCGACCGCTGGATCCTGCAGACGGGCTTCGACAACCACGCCATCGTCGGCGGGTGCGAGGCGCACATGGGCGAATTTACGGACCTGTATTATGCGCTGCTCCCGCACGCGATGAAAGAGCGGGAGGGACGCCTCATGCCGGGATTCCCGCAGTTGCTGGATGCGGTGGCCCGCGAACCGGGAGTCCGGCTGGGCCTGGCGACCGGCAACTTTCCGGAAGCGGCTCGAATTAAGCTGGAGTACTTCGGGATAGACGGTTACTTCGCCGGTGGTGGCTTCGGCGAAGCTAGCCTGGAGCGCGCGGATGTCGTGCGGGCAGCCTTCGAGAGCGTCGCCAGTGGTACGCGCCCCGAGGATGTCTTCGTGATAGGCGATACGCCGCACGATGTCACGTCAGCGCTTGACAACGGCGCTGTGGCGGTTGGGGTGGCGACGGGGACGTACGGCACGGACGAGCTGCGCCGGAGCGGCGCGCACCTGACGTTCGACGACTTCTCGGATTGGGAGTCCGCGGCGCGTGAGTTGTTGGCGTACCAGGTCTAAAGGCTGACCCACTCCGCAGGGCGGAGCCAAGCGCGCCCCTACGAATTGCGGGCGGATTTCTCGTAGAAGGACTCGACGGCGGCCGTGACTTCCGGGATGGAAGTAGTGCCGTTCTTGATGAGCGCCTTCAGGAAGCTTTCCCGCTTCCCCAGCTCTTTTTCGAGCGCTGCGTCGGAGAGACCGGCCCAGGTGGCGAATGCTTCCCTTTGTTCGGCCTGCTCCAGAGTCTGAAACTGGTCCTGTGCCTGGTCCCATGTCGCGAGGTTGGCCATCTTTATCCCGTCACCGTTTGGCTGCAGGAATGCCACCTCGCTGACGCGGCGCATGGGCGGATGCAGGTGGCCGACATACAGTGGGACGATGAAGGTGACGTTGGCGACGTGCGATTCGGGTATGCCGAGGTCGCCCCGGAGTTGCGCCAGCACGCCGTCCACGGTGTCCGCGTGCATCGTCGAACCCAGCCGGTAGCCTCGCGCCAAGAGCTCGAAGGCGCGCCTGGCATCGTCGTGCCAGGTATAGACGGGAATGTGGTCGCTCAACTCGTTGATGAGCACGTAGGTGTGGTATGCGGGCGAAAGGTTCGGCAGGGCGAACGACTCGCCGACGCCGCGCGTGAAGTATACGGCGGTGTCCGGTGGGGTAAACGCCAGCAGCGCGCTCAGTGTCGTCGTCTTGCCCGATGAGGGCGGGTCGGCGGCGATAATGATGGAGGCGCCTCGCTCCATGCCGATCCAGAACATGGCAGCCATGCGGGCGTCC
>DASSZB010000302.1:0-3045 GCA_035702935.1 Dehalococcoidia bacterium | reverse complement strand
CTCTGGAGGATGGTGCAGGTCAGCGTCCATGATACAAACATACCGCCCACTGGCAGCCCTAACACCCTCGACGGCGGCCGTCGACAGGCCACCCCGCCGCGCGTCTCCCTCTCGATGCATGATCTTCACGTTTAGCCCGGCTTGCGCCGTCGCATGCTGGATCACTTCGGGCGTGTCATCGTCACTGTCGTCGACGAAGATGTCCTCACAGGGGACGTCTACAAGGGTCTCAGAAAGGCGTGAAATGAGCAGTGGCGCAACCGCGGCTTCGTTCCTTGTCGGGACAATCACCGACAAGTGGAGCATGGATCCGGCCTGCCCCCCGATAGCGTCCTCTCGTGTGTGATCCGGCGTTGTCAAACGAAAAGGAAACCGCGGGGCCTTCTGCGAGCGTTCTTCTCAATACCATTCATGCCGGTCACGGCGGCCCATTTCATTCGACAGCACCCTCCTTCGGCGCTGATACTAGCAAACCGTCCGCGCCGACGTCCATTGCCCCCGGCTACTCTCACAGCTTGAATGGTATACAGCATAAGTTCTGGAACAACCGCCGCTGGATAATCTCAAGCGTGGGGGAATTTGTCCGACTTCGGCATGTTGCCTGGAACATGACTATCGTGGAAGATACGTTCAATGCCTGATGGCGAGGGCATGCGGCCCTATCGAGTCACCCATAGCACCCGGGGCAGGCGGGAACCCGCTGGTCCGCGGGCTAGCAGGCTGATCCCGGGCAGCGCACCCCGTATGCGAGCCCAAGTAGGACCGGTCGACTGGTGAGCACGGTCGAAGCCGCACCAAAGCCGGTGCCGGACTGGGTCGCACTGGGCCGAAAGGCCGCAGTCCCGGCCTTTATCTTCGCCGCTTCCTTCCTGGCCTACTATCTGTCCATCAACGAGTTTTTCCAGCGCTCGCCTCCGCTCTGGTACGACCACTACGATTATCTGGCGAAGGCCATCCTGCACGGTACACTGAACGTGGACTCCACGCGGATGTCCGAAGCCGAGCGCATCCCCGATTATTTCCAGGACGCGGTCACCGTCGGCCAGGCCAAGTACCTGCCGTTCCCCCCGGCTCCAGCAATCCTCCTGGTTCCGTTCGTCGCGTTATTCGGCATGCACATATCTTTTCTCGGCACGCAGTTCACCACCGAGGCTTTCGTCAGCCTTCTTCTGGGCGCCACAGACGTCGTCCTATTCTGGTACATCCTCGGCCAGATGAAGGTGAGCAACGCCACCAAGTTCATCATGGTGCCATTCTTCGCCTTCGGTACCGCGCTCTTCTACTCCACCACGACAGGCACAGTCTGGTTCTTCGCCCACGTATCCGCCGTCTTCTTCCTCCTTCTATCTATGGCCTCCATGTTGCGAGGTATGAACCCGGTAATCACCGCCTTCTTCCTGGGCTGCGCCTTTCTCAGTCGGCAGACGACCCTCCTGGCTGCGCCATTCTTCCTATACTTGATGTACCGGCAACGCCACGAGAGCCTCGACCTGAGGTTCCTCCTGGACAGGAATTTCCTGCGGCAGGCGATCCCGTTTGGAGCCGTGTTGGGCGCCTTTGTCCTCGTGTCGCTCTGGTATAACGCCGCTCGCTTTGACACCATCTTCGACACCGGCTATAAGACGGTCTACGACAGCTATGGCGGTGTCCCCTACAGCTATTACCTCACTCAGTTCCCACAGGGTCCCCGCTTCGACCTCTTCGACATCCGGAACGTCCCGTTGCATCTGCACGCCATGCTTATGCTTCCGCCGGAGTTCCACCCGGACTGGTCCGTCTTCCGCCCGTCGCCCTACGGTACGAGCATACTTTTCACCTCGCCACTCTTCATCTACGCCTTCCTTGTCCGCAGAAAGAGCGACCTCGTACCCGCCTCCTGGTTGGCCATCGCCCTGATCTCCGTTCCGATCTTCCTCCACTACAGCCAGGGCTGGGTCCAGTACGGCTACCGTTTCCTGCTGGACTTCGCCCCCTTTCTGCTGGTGCTCACCGCCCTCGGCGTCGAGGAACACAATTCCGTGGCCGCCCGCAGGTGGCAGGTCGCGCTATTGACCCTTTCCGTCGTTGCCGGGTTCTGGGGCCGCTACTGGGCCAACCAGCTCGGCTGGTAGGGCTTGCAACCGCAACCGCCTTAGCCTTCAGACTGGGAAGAGACCCTCAGCGGTGAACCCGGCCCTGAGTTACAACCTAGCGACGAGCCTACGCTGGAGAACCCCACAATCACCTCCAGGACTTGAACCAGTAGTAGGATTCGTCTAACGCGCGCGAGACATCGAGGGCGGTCCAGTGCGGGTAGAAGTAGACGAAAGTAGCGGCAGCCAGGACGAGGACAGCAACTGCCGACGTCCGGCCCCACTGCTCACCGGTATCCCATAGGCGCTGCACGCAGTAGCCGAGGGAGAGGATCACGAAGATGAGCGCCGGTAAGTAGTGATACAGGAACAGGGTACGCGGTTGAGTGGCCCATGGCAGCCATAGCGCGAGGAAGCTGAAGAATACAAACACGAGCGGCCAATTCGCCATCACGAGACCGCCGGTTAATCGCGTGCGCCCCGTATCCGGATCGAGCCGCAGGCGGAGCCTCAGACCCTGCAACAGCACAAAGCCGAGGGCCGGGATTCCCAGCCACCAGACCGCCGGGTTGCCCATCGAGTAGATCTTGGCGGAACCCCCGGCGTCCACGTAGAAGTAGATGGGGCGCTTAATGATGGGCCATTCCAGCCAGGTAGAGGAATAGCTGTGGGCGCAACCCGGGGGCTTGCAGTTGGAGTGGAAATCGTATGCTTGCCTGTTGAGGTCCTTGACGTCGCCAACGCTATGGCCGTTGAGGAGCATCGGAACGTACGTGACCCCGTACACGTAGCCGGGGACCAACATGAAGAAGACTGGAATGACAAGGGCCATGTGCACGTAGACCCGTCCCCTGGGCAGACCGCGCAAATCGCGGTCGAGCAGAATCGCGACGACTCCGACCAATGCCGAGGCCACGGCGAGCGCCAGAGCGGGCATTCCCAGCAAAGCGGCGTCTCCGAAGCCGTCGCGTAC
>DASSZB010000075.1:0-2202 GCA_035702935.1 Dehalococcoidia bacterium | reverse complement strand
ACGAACTCCCCAGACTCAATCAGCTCGTGTTCCACCACTCCATGAAGGCGTACATCGGCGGAGTCCTTCGGCGACACGGTCGCCGGGTCGGTGACCCTCCCGGCATGACGTCGAAGGCCTGTTGCGATCCGTACAGCAAGTTCATGTACTTCACGACCATCTTCTCCAAGGCAACTCTGCCGTTCCTGTCGGAGGCGTCGGGGCCGGTGGGCGGTCTCGGACATCCCATCCTGCTCTCAGCGACCGTTCGCCTCATCCCGCGGGGTGCGCGCGACATGAGAACGGCGGCCGGACGAGCTGCCTGACGCCTCGCCCATCCACAAAACGAGCCTCCGGCCTGGTGCGGTATCACAAGAAGCGAGAGAAGTTGGCCCGCGTGCCCCTGCTGTGGGCAGGAGACTTGCGCCGCGTGCTACCGGACGTGACGCGATCCGACCTGGCGATGCCTGGACGTGGCGAGCCGCTGGGCCGCGGTGCTGGAGGGCGGGCTCGACGCGCGGCACGGGCGGTGCCCCGGTTCCCTGCCTACAATCAGCGGAGCGGCGCTCGGAAGGGAGGATGCATGGCCGGATCGAAGGGCAGCGGCTCGAAGCAGGACCCCTGGGAGCTGAAGACGCCACCGGGGACCTCGGAGTACCAGATGTGGCGCGACGAGGACGCCGATCCTCCGGCGCTCGTGTGTCAGGTGGGCAAGACGCAGCTCAGCTACCAGCTCCGGTGCATCGAGGACCTGCACGCGATGCTGAAGACGAACGGTGACTGGGTGCCGCTCGGCAGCGCCGATGAACAGAAGCCCGCCGCCGAGGGAACCGTCGAGGCGTGGGGCCGTTCTCCCGACAATCCAGTGGGCGGGTGGTACGGCCTGAAGAAGGGTTTCCGGGGGCGGTTCGGGATGTACGTGCCGCCGTTGCTCGAGTCGCTCGGGCTCGCCGAGCTCGAGCACAACCCCCGGAACAATCGAATGCGAGCTACGTAGTCAGGCCGCAGCTTCCTTCTTGGGTGGGTGGCCACCAACGCCTCAGTCCCCTCAGTCTTGTCCCACAAGTGGCGTCAACTGCCTTGTCGGAGTGGCCCCCGAAGACGCGCAAACGATAGTGATCGCTGGGCTTGTGTACGTCGCCATCGCCGCGCTGCTGGCGGCGATCGGCTTGTCGATCTCTCACAATCCTCCACGCGTAGCTGAGTCGCTTGGGGTGGGCAATCGTGCTCGGCGGCACCGCGACCGCCGTCTATCTGTTCATCCACTATGACGAGCCGTTGCCGCGATGGGCGCCATCGAGGAGACGCGCCTGCATAGCTCCAAGCTAACCCTCGGCCGGGGGGGTGGGGGTGCTTTGGCGACGTCCGCAACGCTCGCCCAGCCCAAGGTTTCGTGCCCCGGTATATGCCCACGACCGGGCGCGCAGACTGTTACCTGCGGTCAGTTGATGCGCCTGATACCGCTTGGGGAAACTACGTCGATGAGCGATGCCGCCCTGGGGATAGGCCGCCGCGTCCTCGTGACCGGGAGGGCAGGGTCCGGGAAGAGCACCTTCTCGCGCTCGCTTGCTGGGAAGACCGGCTTGCCGGTCATTCATCTCGACCTCCATTTCTGGAAGCCCGGCTGGGTTGCACCGTCGGAACTCGAGTGGCGGGAGAAGCAAAGCGGCCTGCTCGCCGGCGACGCGTGGATCGCCGACGGCAACTACCACGGGACACTCGACCTCCGCCTCGAACGCGCGGACACCATCGTGTTCCTCGACACGCCCTGGTGGGTGTGCGCGGGACGGGCGTTCCTGCGCGGTCTGCGGAAGCCGGTTGGGGAGTTACCCGAAGGGTGCGACGATTCGTCCTGGCGACGGTTGCGCGACGAGTGGCGTTTGGCCATCGTCATCTGGCGGAACCGCCGATCAGAGCCAGAGCGCGAACTCGAAATCATCTCGCAGTACGGGCAGCATGCGGTCCTTTACGCGCTCGGGTCCAAACGGGCGGCCAAGGAGTTCCTCGGCGGGTTGGACTTCAAGAACTAAGGAAGCCAGCTGACGGCCTCCGGGTTCCTCGATCAGCCGCCCCAGCCTCCAGGTACATTCGCGAACCCTCGGGCACGCGAGTCTCTTGTTCACGGAGCAAGTCTGTGTGAAGCTCGGGCGGTCGGCGGGTCCACTGGGTCTCCGGGCCAGGCGCCGCTCAGGCCACTGGTCTCATCGGGAGCCTGCACGGCAC
>DASSZB010000065.1:0-5213 GCA_035702935.1 Dehalococcoidia bacterium | reverse complement strand
CCAGACTCACGTTAGCGCGCAAATCGACGAGTTCGGCGGGACGCTCAACCGCCATTCCGCCTGCAGCGATTGCCACAATCCCCACACGGCCAACAACGCCCTGCCGGTGGAGACCGCCGGCGGCTGGACGGCGCCCGGCGCTCTCAACAGCACCACAGCCGTCAACGCCGGGATGGGCTGGCAGTACCCTATCACGTTCGAATACCAGCTCTGCCTGAAGTGCCACAGCCGCTACACCGTTCTCCTCTCCTCCAACACGCCCACTTACAACAAGACGGACAAGCAGGCAGAACTCGAACCTACCAACGCCTCCTACCATCCGGTGGAGGCCCCCGGCAAGAACACCACGCCGGCCATGCAGAACAGCCTCAACGGAGGCAAACTCTGGCAGCTGACCACCGGCTCCACCATCCGCTGCACGATGTGCCACGGAAACTACCGCCTGGTGGGCAGCCCGCCCACGCCTAACTCCCCTCAAACTGTGGGACAGCTCGCTCCCCATACCAGCAAGTTCCGCAGTCTTCTCATCGCAAATTACCGGGACCGCGACCTGAAACCCGCGGGCGAAGGCTACCTCACTAGCGACTTCGATCTTTGCTACCTCTGCCACGGCGAGGCGCCTTTCTCTACAACTTCCCAGGACCCCAACGGCGACACCAACTTCCGCTTGCATGGGTTCCACCTCACGAGCATTGGTGGTGACCCTGCCGCCAGCCGGGACATCAACACGCCGGGCGCCGGCCCCGGCAATGCCATCTGCGCAGAATGCCATTTCGAAAACCACAGCACTAAGTTCGCCCCCTGGGCTGCCAATCGGAGCTATTCCCGGGGAGTCAACTTCGGCCCCAACGTCCAGCCCGCGGCCGGGCAGCTGTATCCCTTCTGGGACCCCGCCAACAATACGTGCACGCTCAGGTGCCACACCGTGGAACACGACAGCTATGACTACTAAGGCCATTGACGCCCACCACAAGCAGATCGTCGTCCTGGGCCTTAGCCAGAAGCGGGCCACCCTTGCCCTGCGAGAGTCGCTCTCCTTCCCCCACTGCGACCTGCCGGGGGCGCTCGATGCCATGCGGAGGGCGGTCCCTGAAGCCGCCATCCTCTCCACCTGTCACCGCGTCGAGCTGTACGCTGCTGTGGAGGATCCCCGCAAGGCAGAGGCTGCAATCAAGCGCTTCTGGTCCGCAGACCGCGGCGTCCCTATCGGCGACTTCGAACCCCACGTCTACTACCTCACCGGCCGCAAAGCCGTCGAGCACCTCTTCTCCGTCGCCTCCGGGCTGGACTCCGCCATCATCGGCGAGCCCCAGATCCTCGGTCAGGTCCGCGAGGCGCTCCGCCTGGGCCAGGAACACAGGACCATGGGCCCCGTGCTCTCCACTCTCTTCCAGCACGCTATCACCTGCGGGAAGCGCGCCCGCACCCAGACGGCCATCGCCCGCAACGCCGCCTCCATCAGCTACGCCGCCGTAGAGCTGGCCCGCAAGGCCGTCGGTAACCTGAGCCGCGTCCACGTGCTCCTCATCGGCGCCGGCAAGATGGGTGAGCTGGCAGCGAAGCACCTCCTGGACCGCGGCGTCGCCGGGATCAGCATCGTCGGCCGCACCGAGGAGCGCGCGCGGCAGCTGGCCCTCAAATGCGGCAACGCCGGCTCCCTCGACGAGCTCGAGGACGCCCTCCTCGTCAGCGACATCGTCATCTCCTGCACAAGCGCGCCCCACCACGTCATCTCTCTCGCTCTCATGAAGCGAGTCATGAAGGTCCGGGGCCGCCGCTCCATTCTTCTCGTCGACATCGCCGTGCCGCGCGATATCGATCCCGCCGTGAGCAGCCTGTCGGGCGTTCGCCTGCACAACGTCGACGACCTCGAATTCGCCGTGGCCGCCAACATGAAGGAGCGCCATGCGGAGGCGCGCAAGGTCACTGCCATCATCGAAGAAGAAATTGCCGATTTCGAAGTCTGGCAGCGGACCCTTGCCGTCGCCCCCGCCATCCGCGCTCTCCACGAGCGCGCCGAGGCAATCCGCCGCGAAGAGCTGGCCCGCACGGCCGCCGTCCTCGACCGCCTCCCCGAAGACGACCGCCGCCGCATCGAGGCGCTGGCCCTCGCTATCGAGAAGAAGCTCCTGCATCAGCCTATCGCTCTCCTTCGTGCCCAGGCGGCAGCCGGCAACGGCCAGGACACGGCCGACGCCCTGCTCCGCCTGTTCGATCTGGAGGTCGATGGTGCAATCACGCAGACTAACGGGCACACGCCCGCCCCCGAGAAGGCCCAGCCCGTACTCCTACAGGACGCTATGGAGGCGTAGGGCGTCATCGCGCCGGCCCCGACAGGACGAGCCGCATCTATCTTTGGATACATGTCCGCCCCAACCTCTCGCACCCGCCGTTCTCTATCCTGCCGGATACCCGTGTAACCAAGATGTGCGGCCAGTCTGATGCTGGCGGAACCCCCTCTGCGCCACCATTAAAGCGAAGGGCAGAGAAGCCCTGAAGAAAGGACCAGAAGTGATGGACGGGAACACGACAGACCGCATGCAGCGGGTCCCCGCATTTGTGTTCGTCCTCGCTACCGCTGCCTTCATCGTCCTCATCGGCGTCGGCTCCGTCTACCTAGCCGGCGGCGGGTCGAAGGACTCCCCGCAGCAAGCCGCCATGGATCCGTCGCAGGACGGCGACATGGTGATGTCGATGGCCGGCAAGCCCCTCCCGGACTACGTGATGGCGGCCGATAGGGGCGTGCAGCTCGCCTACCAGTTCGCCGCTGACCGGCCCGACGTGATGCGTTGGATGAACTGCTACTGCGGATGTGGCGACCACTCCGGGCACAAGAGCGCCCTCAACTGCTTCGTGCAGGCGAACGGCCAGGAGTTCGACGAGCACGGCTCCAACTGCGATGTCTGCGTCGGCATCGCCCTGGACGCCATGACCATGACGGATGAAGGGCGCTCGCTCAGCGAGATCCGGACCTACATCGACGACACTTACTCGGACATCGGTCCCGGCACCGGCGCGCCGCTGCCCCCGGCATAGAGATGGAGAACTGACATGACTGAGCGAAGCAGCCAGGAAGAGATGGGTTCACCCATCGACTACTTCGCCATTCTCGGCGTCTCCCGGGACGCCGGCCAGGACGAGATCGAGGCCCGGTACCGCGAACTGAGCGGGCACCTGGTCTCCGCTGCCATCCCGGCCGCCCTGAAGGAATGGGCGACCCGCGAAGCCGCCCTGGTGGACGAGGCATACGCCATCCTTTCCGACCCGGAGCGCCGGGCCGAACTCGAGCAGGCTCCGCGCGCCGTTCCGGCCGCTGCTGCCTCTCCTGTCGCGGCCGTCGCCCCTCAGGTGCCGGTCGCTGAATACGACGATATCTCCGCGCCGGAAATCACCCGGGCAACCCCCGGGGAGCGTCCGGTTTCCGCTCTCAACGCTCTCTTTATGGGCGTGCCGTGGAAGCTCATGGCCATTGGCGCCGTGATCGGCGTTGTGGTCCTGGGCGCCATCTTCTTCGGGAACGACCTCATCTCCGGCGGCGGCGACGACTCCTCGTCCGGCGGCCAGGAAGACCAGCTCGCCAAGATTGACATGGAACGCGTCGCCGATCTGACGGCGCTCGTTGAACAAGACCCCAAGAACGCCGAGGCGACTTTCGAACTGGGAGAGATCTTCTTCCTTGGTGGTGAGTGGCAAACCGGAATCGACTGGTTTACGAAGCTACTCGAGCTCGATCCCACCAACGTGCACGCCCTCACCGACGTCGGGACGGCCCAGTTCAACCTCGGCCAGTTCGAAGCAGCCAAGACCGCCTGGCTTAAGGCCAGGGAACTCGACCCCAACGATGAGCAAGTCCACTACAACCTGGGATTCCTCTACGCCAACGTGGATCCGGTTGACTACGCCGCCGCGCTCGCCGAATGGCAGCTCGTCGTAGAGCTGGCGCCCGGCTCGGACCTCGCCAACACCGCGCAGGTCCACCTGGAGAGCCTGGCCGCCGAAGCGTCAGCGGCGCCGACGCCCGCAGCCACAGCGAACCCGGGAGGATAGGACAGAGGATACGAGGATAGAACGATGGATGGAGAAAACGTAACACTCCTCATCGCCTTCGCGGCCGGCGTCCTTTCATTTGCCTCGCCGTGCTGCCTGCCGCTGGTGCCCGTCTACATCGGTCACATGGTCCAGGTGTCGGCCGAGACGACTGGACGATCGCACCGTGTCGTTAGCCTCTTCCACGCGGCCGCCTTTGTCGCCGGCTTCTCGGTCATCTTCGTCGCCTTCTGGGCCTCCATCGGCCTGGTCGGCTTCTTCGCCCTCGACAACGCCCGCTACATGCGGGAGATAGGTGGGGCCATTCTCATCTTCATGGGCCTGCACCTCCTGGGCGTCATCAACATCGGGATTCTGAACCGCGAATACGTCGTCGCCAGCGACGGAGTGTCCAAGTCCCGTCCGGGATACCCCCGGTCGCTCATCATGGGCATGACCTTCGCCGCCGGCTGGACCCCCTGCATTGGCCCGGTGCTCGGCAGCATCATCGGTCTCGCCGTAATTGAGGACGAGGTGGCCAAGGGCACGCTGATGCTCGTGGCCTACTCCGCCGGCTTGGGCGTCCCCTTCCTGATCATGGCCCTGGCCGTCGATCCCATCTCCAACGGGCTTAAGAAGATCCGCCCCGTGCTGGCGGCGGTCCCCATCGTCAGCGGTGCCCTTGTGGTGGCCATTGGCGTCCTGATCCTGACAAACAACCTGATCCGGCTCAACCAGTTCTTCTACTGGGGCAACGTGTAGGAATGGATGGAGGCGTCCCGATGAGTGCTGCGGAAACTCCGGACGGCATGGCGGCGACCCTGCCCACGCAGGCCCGCTCCTCCGGGAAGATGTGGGAAGTCGACGTCATCGGCCGCATCTGGCGCCTTTTTACCTCCGTCCGCCTGGCCCTCATCCTCATCCTCCTGCTCGCCGCCGCCGTATTCGCCGGCACCATGATCGACCAGGCCCCCGCGTCCATCATGGCTGACTCCGCCGCCTACTCCGCCTGGCTGGACCGCGCGGAAGGCAAGTACGGCGTCTTCTGGACCAAGTTCTTCGACATCACAAGCCTCTTCAATGTCTACTACTCCTTCTGGTTCAAGCTCCTGGTCGCCCTCCTGGTGGCCAACATCATCGTCTGCACGATGAACCGCTGGAAGGGCATCTGGACCACCACCTTCAAG
>DASSZB010000425.1:0-3610 GCA_035702935.1 Dehalococcoidia bacterium | reverse complement strand
CGCGCAGCCACGCGGGTGGCGACACCGTCCTCGCACCGCCGCCAGTTCCAGAGCCAGATCCACTTGCCGTTCAGGGTGTTCATAATAGTACATATGTTCTCTTGCTGGAGCGGTTGAGGCAAGGGGAAAGTGGCGCGGATGAGGAAGAAGGAAGGAGGAAGGACGAAGGAGGAAGCGCACCGCCGGCCGGGTAGCGTCGTTGTACCAGTTGATGTACCCGGTTGCTCACATGGGGATCGCCGTCGGTGGCGTCTGGGCTGGCGAGAAGATTTTCCGCTGGCTGGCCCGGCGGCCCGAATTGAACCACCGCTGGCGGACTGACGTCGACTATCGGCTCGTCGCCCTGGGCGCCCTCGTGCCGGACGCGATCGACAAGCCGCTGTACCGGCTCACGTCAATTCCGAGCGACCACACCATCGGCCATACGCTACTGTTTTCGCTCGCCCTGATTGCGGCCGGAGCGCTCCTCGCCCGCCGCGGCGAGCCGAGAATCCTGTGGCTCGGCCTGGGGTCGCTGTCACATCCGATGGTGGATCCGGTGATCGCTTACCCGCAGACGCTGTTCTGGCCGCTGCTGGGCTGGGGGTTCGTGCCATCGCCGGGGATCCCGGGGTGGTATCTGCGGGCCATAGATGCGGGGCTCGTGGCGGTGGCGGCCGCCGCCTGGTGGCGGCGGTCGGCCGGCTTTCGCGAGCGTGCCAGGCGGTTCGTGCGGGCCGGAGTCGTGTAGAGGGCCCGACATCACCCGGGGGCTTCGTCGGCGGCTGGTGCCTCGCCCTTCGGAAGTTCGGCGTCCGGGAAGTACGCGGCCCCGCAATCGCGGCAGAAGCGGGCAGTTGCCAGTTCTCCGCTGTCGTCCGGAAGTGGCTCGCCACATTTGGGACACCTCCAGACGACGGCATTCCCGCAGATTGGACAGTACGGGTATGGCTCTCCGGGGCGGGTCGGATAACCGTACGAACCCGGGTGGTCCTGCTGGCACTTCCCGACCCCCTTGTCTTCAGACATTGACTTCCTCCCTCTCTGGAGCGGCCGGCTGGTCCGGCGCCACGGGCTCCCCCACAGGCCCCGGTGGCATGAGCGTCAGGCTGCGGCGCTCAAAAGCATAATCCAGCGCGACGCGCCCGGCGGCCGCTGCCGGCAACGCCAGGAGCACGCCCGCGATACCGAGCAGACTGCCTCCCGCCAGGACCGCAACCAGGACGACGATCGGAGGCAGGTTCATCGTCTGGCCGTATACGCGGGGGGCGAGGAAACGGTCCTCGAACTGCTGGTAGGCCAGTAGCGCGACCATCACGATCAACCCCTGCGTGGGCGATTCCTGCAGTCCGGCTATCGTCGGTCCGAAGACCGCGATGACAGCGCCGACAATGGGGATGATATCCACGAAACCTGCCAGCACGGCAAAGGCAACAGCGTTGGGGACGCCGACCGCCAACAAGAGGACCAGCGTGAATGCGCTGATGGCCGCCGACGTGACAACCTGTCCCCGGATGTAGCCGCCGATCACGCGGGAAAGTTGTCCGGCGACCCGCTCGACATCCGGTTCCTGCCCGGTGGGGACGAACTGGTAGACGAAGCGGGAGAGCCGGGGCAGGTCAATCAGCAAGTATGCAGTGAGCACGATGATCGTGATGATCGTCAAGCCGGTGAAGACGGCGCGCTGGCCGTAGTCCACCGCAGCCTCGCCCGAAATCAGTTCGTCCCAATTCACATCCCGCGCCGGTTCTTCGAGTTCGACGTCGATGCCCCGGTCCGCCAGGAAGTCCTGCAACTCGCGCGCGTCCTCCGGCAGGTTGTCTCTGAGGTCGTCAAACTCCTCGACCATAGCCGGCACCGTGATGGCGATGAGCCCCACCAGGATGGAAAGAATGCCGAACATAAGCAGAAGGACCGATGCTGTCCGCGGAAGGCCGTGCGCGACCAGCCACTCGACGTACGGAAGAAACGCAGTCATGAGGATGGCAGCCGTGGCGATCAGCAGGAGGATGGGCCACAGCTTGGTAAGCGCCCAGATGCCGACGATCAGGAGCGCCAGCATCAAGATGCCGCGGTAGGATATTTCGAGCCTCAGCATGTCAAGTCCCGAGACGAGACATCGTCGCTGCGTGGATTTCGCGGTTGGGGATCATCCACGCTACATTAACGGTGCGAGCGTGGCGCCGTTCCGCGAAACCGGCGGCTGGATGTTTAGACTTTCTTGCGAAATAAGGGCCCTGGAAGACGCTTCGTCCGGCCCGGGCCCATCAAGTCCAGGGCGGCCAAAGGCGTAGCCCCGCCACTGATCGCCTCCACAGGTAGTACCCGCCCCCGCCGCTGGCGCCGGCCACCGCAAGGCCCCCGAGCGCCAGGCCGATGATCAGCCCGCCGCCGCCGCCCTCCTCGTCGCCGCTGGACGTTGGGGACGGTGAGGGCGTCTGTGAATGCCGGGGAGTAGGCGAGGGCGAAGACTTCGCCGTGGGCGAGGGCGAAGGCTTCGGGGTTGGCGTGGGCGATTCCGGCGCGGCGGTCGGCGCCGGAGTGGGGGAAGCAGCGACGACGATCGGCTTAGGCGTGGGAGGTGGTGTGGGCGGCGGCGCGTATTCATAGGCGCCGATGTCGCAGGCACCCACCCGTCCGTAGCCTCGCTGGTCCGCCGACGGGCAGGCGTTGTTGTCGCCGGCGTCGATGGCAGGGCTGTCCGCCAGCAGGGCGTGCGTCTGCGTCGGGCCGCCGTTGTCGGCCAGCGGCCCGAGCATGGGATCCGTCGAGACGATGTCTCCGGGGCCAGAGCCGCAGGAGTTATCACCGTACAAGTTGTGGCCAAGGGAGGTTAACCCGCTGCATTGACGCCCGGTGTTCCCCGCGATAATCGAGTTCACGATGGTTCCGGCTCCCGCCACGCCCCCTAGGCCCAGACTGTTGTAGGGAGTCGAGTTTCCTGTAACCGTCACGTTGGTCAAGGTGGCATTTCCACTCCCGATCCCAGCCGTATCGATCATTGCTCGATTGCCAGAAACCGTGCTGTTGGTGATGGTCAGCCGGTTAGCCGATATGCCTCCACCAAACTGTGCCCAATTGTTAGCGATGGTACTATCGGTGATCGTGACGATCCCGTAGTTGGATAGTATTGCCCCTCCACTCCCGCCCCCGCCACCGTTGCCGGTCATGGTGACGCGGGTAATGTTCAACGAAACGCCGCTGGCCGCGTAGACGGCCCCACCGCCGCCATCTCTAAGGCCGTCGTGAATTGCGAGATCGGCGATATGAACGCTAATCGGCGCGAACGTGGGGTGTTGAATCGTGAAGACACCTCCCACCCCGTAGCCTTGCAATGTCGTGCGGTCCGCTCCCTGACCGATCACAGTGGTGCTGTCGATTATCGAGAGAGCCGCGGTGACAGGCTCGCCATGGAACGACGTCATGAGGTTCACCTCATACTGACCAGCAGTCAGCGTTACCGTGTCGTTGCCGGGGTTCTCGTTCGCGGCGATGATCGCCTCGCGGAGAGAGCAATCGGCCGGCTGGCAGCCGTCGGGCGCAGGATCGTCAAAGCGGGTAGGTGTGTAGGTCGCACCGGCGGATGCCGGCCGGTTCATGTAGACAAGCGAAAGCGGGTTCAGCGCCGCTG
>DASSZB010000226.1:0-2052 GCA_035702935.1 Dehalococcoidia bacterium | reverse complement strand
CGGCATCTGCGGAACGGACCTGCACTTCTACAACGGCCAGCTCCCCTCGATGGCGACGGTCTCGCCGGGGCACGAGTTCTGCGGCGAAGTGGCGGAGGTGGGCGAAGGCGTCACCGGTTTCGCCGCCGGTGACCGCGTCGTGGTGGAGCCCATCCGGTCCTGCCGCGAGTGCGCCTATTGCCGCACGGGGCAGTACCAGATCTGCCCGAAGCATGTCCTGCTGGGTACGTTCATTCCCGGTGGCCTGGCGGAGTATGTCTGCGTCCCGTCGTACGCGCTCTACGCGCTCCCCGACGAACTGGACTGGGAACTTGGCGCGCTTGTGGAACCACTCGCGGTAGGCGTGCACGGGCTGCACATCGCGGAGGTGGCGATGGGTGAGCGGGTTCTGGTGATGGGATCGGGCGCGATCGGCGTGCTGTCCGTCCTGGCGGCGAAGGCGGCCGGCGCCGGAGAGGTGATCGCGACGTACCGCCACGAGCACCAGGGGCAGGCCGCTCTGGCGGCGGGCGCTGACCGCATCTTGAAGGACGGCGAGACCGCTGGCCTGGAGAAGGAAGGGATCGACGTCGTGGTGGAGACGGTGGGCGGGACTGCGCCGACACTCGCGCAGGCCCTGGGGATTGTGCGACCGGGAGGGCGGATTTCGGTGCTGGGGTTGTTCACGCAGCCAGTGCAGTTGAATGCGCTCGGGCTGATGCTGAAGGAAGTGAAGATGTCCGGGGGCCTCACGTACTGCCGGCCGGGACAGCACTCCGACTTCGACACGGCGCTGAGCATCTTGCGGGCTCACCCGGACAAAGCGCGAGCGATCATCTCGCACCGCTTCAAACTGGCCGATGCAGCGCAGGCGTTCGCGACGGCGGCGGACAAGTCCACGGGCGCGATCAAGGTGCAGGTCAGCCCCTAGAAGCTCCAGCCGAAGCTATCGCGTTGCCTGCGTTCACCGGCCTCTGGCGTAACACGAGCTTCGTCAAGCTCTGGACGGGCGAGACGATCTCGGTCTTCGGCTCGCTCGTCGGACGGACGGCCCTGCCGTTCACGGCCATCCTGGTGCTGGACGCGGGGCCGCTAGAGATTGCGCTGCTGTACGCGGCCGAGCTCGTGCCGGCGTTCCTGACGGGCCCGTTTGTGGGCGTGTGGGTGGACCGCCTGCGGCGGCGGCCGATCATGATCGCGGCGGACGTTGGGCGGTTCGCGCTGCTGGCGACGATTCCGCTGGCGCACGTCTTCGATGCCCTGACGATGGGACAGCTCTACGCTGTGGCGTTCTTCGTGGGAATCCTGACTATCGCCTTCGATGTGGCTTACCTGTCTTACCTGCCAACGCTTGTGAATAAGGACCAGTTGCTGGAGGGGAACAGCAAGCTGGCGGCGAGCAGCTCCGTCGCCGAGGTCGGCGGATTCAGCCTGTCCGGCTGGCTGGTGCAACTGGTTACGGGGCCGGTGACGATCCTGATCGATGCGATCTCGTTCCTGTTTTCGGCCGCTTTCGTGGCGGCGATCAAGACGCCGGAGCCGCCGCCGGCGCCGGCTGAAGGACGGACGGGTGTGCGCGAGGAGTTTACGGAGGGCGTGCGGTTCCTCGTCCGCGATCCAATCCTGCGGCCGCTGGCGGCGGCGAACGTGACACTGGAGCTGGCCTGGAGGCTGTTTGGAGCGGTGTTCCTGGTCTTTGTGACGAAGGACCTGGGCTTCGAGCCGGGGCTGCTGGGCATGACGTTCGCCGTGGGGGGCGTAAGCTCGCTATTCGGGGCACTGCTGGCGCGGCGGAGCGCGGCCAGGTTTGGGCTGGGCCCGTCGATGTGGGGTGGCCTGGTCCTGATGGGCGTCTCGATGCTCTTCATCCCGCTGGCGCAAGGGGCGACGGCGGTGGCGGTGGGTCTGCTGGTGGCGCAGCAGCTAGTGGGGGACGGAGGGGCGACCGTGTTCGAGGTCAACCAGGTGAGCCTGCGCCAGTCGGTGACGCCGGAGAGGATGCTGGGGCGGGTGAATGCGGCGATCCGGCTGACGAGCCTCGCGGCGATGCTGGTGGGGTCGCTCATCGGTGGC
>DASSZB010000152.1:0-4068 GCA_035702935.1 Dehalococcoidia bacterium | reverse complement strand
GCATCGCGGACGCGTGCCGCGCGCTCTCGACGCCGGTCATATCCGGCAACGTGAGCCTGTACAACGAGACGGGGGGCGGCGCTGTGTATCCGACCCCGGTGATCGGGATGCTGGGGATACTGGAGGACGTCACGCGGTACTCCGGCATGGGATTTGTGGACGAGGGCGACGAGGTCTTCTTGCTGGGCTCACAGGTGGAGCAGCCGGTGGCATCCCTCGGCGGCAGCGAATACCTGCGCATGGAGCACAGCCTTGAAGGCGGGCGCATCAAGCTGGACCTGGCGCTGGAGGAGCGGGTGCAGCGGGTGGCGCTGGCCACGATCCGCCAGGGAATAGCGACGGCCTGCCACGATTGCTCGGACGGGGGCCTGGCTGTGGCACTCGCTGAGATGTGCATGGCGGGGAACAAGGGCCTGGATGCGGCGGCAGCGCACCTGGGGCCGCGCCTGGACGCCACGATGTTCGGAGAAGCGCAGTCACGGATCATCATCACGATGAAAGCGGACAGCCGGCCGGCTTTGCAGACGATCGTTGGGGCACTGTCCGTGCCGATCGAGATGATCGGGCGGGTGGCCGCGCCGGAGGCGGGGTTCCGGCTGGGCGGGGTGAGCCTATCGCTGGCGGAGTTGCGGGAGGCGTACGAGGGTGGGCTTCCGGCGGCGCTGGCCAAGACGCCGCCGACGGACCTGGGCGAGCTGCTGTAGGCGTCCGCATCCCCCACTCCCACGCTGACAGCGGGCGTTTGACTCAGGCCGCACAGACGTTCTAAACTGGCCTGTGAACACAACTCACGGCTAGAATAAACACTTGCAAACATTGCACCCGCGAATATCCACGTGAAGCGCTATGCCCAGGACAGCAGCGCGATTTGTCTACCCAAGGAGATCCCCATGAAGGTCGTATTTCTAGAGGAAGTAGAGGGCACCGCCAGCCCCGGTGACATCAAGAATGTCGCCGATGGGTTCGCGCGCAACTACCTCCTGCCGCGCAAGCTGGCCGCCCCTGCGAACGATCACTACATCAGCATCGCCAAGGCCAAGGCGACAAAGCACGCCCGCCGGCAGGACCGGCTGGACGACGAGGCCCGCTCTCACCTTCTGCCGAAGGTGGACGGCCGCACCGTCCGCATCGAGGTCCGGATCGGTGAGCAGGGCAAACTCTTCGGCTCTGTAACGGCCCGTGATATCGCGGAGGCTCTCCTCGCCCAGACGGGGATCGAGGTCACTCACCAGCAGGTGGCGCTGGGCCAGGCAATCCGGGAAGCCGGATCGCAAGAGGTGAACGTCCGCCTGACGAAGAACGTCATCGCCAAGATCACCGTGGACGTCGAGCCGCTGGGTGGCGGCGAGGCTGAGGAGCCGGTCGCTGCCGAAACCGCGGCGCTGGTGACCGAGGCGTCGGCGGGGTCGGAAGCCCAGGACGCGGACGCCCAGAAGCAGTTGCAGGAAGCCTCCGCCACCAGCCCGGATTCCGGCGTCGGCCTCGAAGCTGCCAGCGAGGCAGCCCAGGTGGCCGAGCCCCAGGTGGTCGCGGAGATGGAAGCCCCTGACGAAGAGGAACTGGAAAACACGGGCGAACCTGGATAGCCCTGGCCGAACCCCAAAGGGGTGGTGGAGCGTGCGCTGACGCGGGACCGGCCGGGATCATAGGAGCGGTTACGCTTAATGGTCGTTGAAGCCGGTCGGGCAGAGAAGCTGCCTCCGCACGATACCGATGCCGAAGAGGCGGTGATCGCCTCCATCCTTGTCGACCGCGAGGCCATCTACAAGGTCGCCCCCAAGCTCCGGCCGGAAGACTTCTTCCGCGAAAAGAATGCCTGGATCTACGAGGCCTGCTGCGCGCTCTGGGACCGCTCCGCGGATATCAACCAGATCACCGTCCAGCACGAGCTGGCCCGCCGCGGGCACCTCGAGGATGTGGGGGGCGTCGCCTACCTCAGCCAGCTGATCACCGAGCTCCCGACACCGGTCGGGGTCGAGCACTACGCCGCCATTGTCCAGAGCGACGCCACCTATCGCCGCCTAATTTCGGCTGCAGGGCAAATCGCCCGCATAGCGCACCAGGGCGGCGCCGACGTTGACCAGCTAGCGGGCATCCTGGGCGAAGCCGAGCGGCTTATCGCCGAGGTCCGCAGCGACGGCACGCTACGGGACTTTGTTCACATCCGCGAGCTTCTGGCCGGGTACCTGGAGTCCGCGCAGGCCGGGACCGGCGCCATCGCGCCCTCGCTGACGGGGATTACGAGCGGGTTCATGGACCTGGACACGGCTCTCGGGGGCATGAAACGTGGCGATCTGATCATCGTGGCGGCGCGCCCGGGACTCGGGAAGACGTCACTGGTCCTGAACTTCGCCAGGAACGCGGCTTCGCGGCAGACGGCACGCACGGCCTTTTTCTCGATTGAGATGGCCGCTGAGCAGCTGGTGCAGCGCCTGGTGGCGATGGAGTCCGGCGTCGATTCCACGCGGCTGGCCTTCGGCAACCACACCGACCGTGACGAGCGCCTGATCTCGCACGCCCTGGGCGTTTTGGCCGAGATGCCGATCTACTTCGATGACTCCGCCGGCCTGACCGTCGCCGAGATGCGGGCCAAGGCCCGGCGTCTGCAGCTGGAGCACGGCCTGGACCTCATCGTGGTCGACTACCTCCAGCTCATGCACTCGGGCGTCCGCAGCGAGAACCGGGTGCAGGAGGTGAGCTACATCACGCGATCACTTAAGCAGCTGGCGCGCGACCTGGACGTGCCGGTCGTGGCCTGCTCGCAGCTCTCCCGAGCCGCGGAGACGCGGGCTAACAACGTGCCACAGCTCAGCGACCTGCGAGAGTCGGGCAGCATCGAGCAGGACGCGGACGTGGTCATGTTCATCTACCGCGAGTCCGCCTACGTCCGGCGGGAGGAGTGGGAGAAGCAGCACCGCGACCAGCCGGTCAAGCGGTATCCAGCAGAGGACGCGCAGATCATCCTCGCAAAGCACCGCAACGGGCCGACCGGCGCTTTCCATGTCCGCTTCCGCCAGAAGATATCCCGGTTCGAGGACCTGCTTATCCAGCCTGAGGACTTCTCGGAACCGGCGGCCGACGAAGCCTGGGCGGATGGCCCGGCCGGGGACGAACTGTGACAGGCCTAGTCTGGACGCCGGTGGGGGTTGAGCAACTGCTGCTCGGCCTCCCAAACGCAAGATGTCTTCCATCAGTTGCTCAACCTCTACGGGGACTGGGCACCGGAGGGCGCTCGTGACGGCGCCGCGGACGACACCGCTGCTGGCTCCGGACGGGCGCGACTTCGCCGGGTTTCCATCTTCCGGACTGGCCACGGCAGTACCAAACCTGTTCTTCGCCCGCGTCCTGCCGCAAATCACGCTGCCGGAGGAGCTGGCGGTCACCGTCTACTTTTTCTACGCGCAGCAGCAAGCCCCGGGCCCGCGTCGAACGCCGCGTTTTCTCACCCGGCGGGAGCTGGCAGCCGACGCCACGCTTTTGCGCGCGCTGGCGAACCTGGCCGGAGGCGCGGACCACGAAGCGCTGGCACGAGGGCTGGAGGCAGCGGTCCAGCGGAACACGCTTTTCCGGGCCGCGATAGAGGTGGGTGGGCGTACGGAGGAGGCCTTCGCCGTGAACACGCCGGCGAACCGGCGGGCGACGGCGGCGCTGGCCGGCACGCCCCTCTCGCTGGAAGAACCCCTGCCACCCGCCGAGGGCACGGCTGCGCCAAACATCTTCGCCCTCTACGAGGAGAATATCGGGACGATCACGCCGCTCATCGCGGAGCACCTCCAGGACGCCGAGGAGCGATACTCGCCGGACTGGATCCGGGAGGCGTTCCGGGAGGCGGTGAGCCTGAACAAACGCAACTGGCGGTACATCGCCACCATCCTGCGCCGCTGGGAGAGCGAGGGGCCGGACTATGAAAAGCCTGAACGAGATACTGAAGCAGCCTGGCTGGCGCGACGCTACTCCTCCGGGAAACGGCGCTCCCGCTCCTGACCTGCCGGAGGAAGACGACGCTTGCCCGCACTGTGGGGGCGCCGGGTACGTCCGCAGACCGGTGCGACTGGGGCACCCCGACTT
>DASSZB010000355.1:0-3049 GCA_035702935.1 Dehalococcoidia bacterium | reverse complement strand
ATCTCCACTGCTCCGGACGCGCCCAGTACCAGCACCTCGGAGGCCAGCGAATTAGCAATGTACAGCCTCTCGCCGTCCGTCGCCATGGCCATCGGCTGCTGGAAGTTCAGGTGCGCGTCACGGCCGGCGTCCAGCGTTTCCAGGACGTTCCCGCTGCTGTCCAGCTTCAGGACGCGGTCGTTTCCCGTATCCAGGACGAAGGTGGATTCGCCCACCTGCACTACGCCGGCCGGCAGCAGCCAGTCCCCGCCCCTCGGGTGCCCTATCTCGGAAACGAGCTGCGCCGGGAACACCTGGTCGGAGACCTTCCGGCTGACCGGACTGCCCGTGTTCGTGGCCACCAGCGGCGGAAAGACCACGGCCAGCGCTATCCCGGCGAGTACCACCAGCGCCACGACCAGGACCAGTCCCGGCTTAAGGCCACCGTGCGGCTGCTGCTGGCCCCACGGTTGGTAGGATTGCGGCGCTTGGTCCCACGGTTCGGCCGTTCGTGACACCGCGTCCCAGCGCGGCGATTCCGGTTGCTCACGGTCCCACGATGGGGTCGTCCGGTCCATTTCGCGCTCCTCAGGGGACAAAGCGCCGCTCGTGGCAACTGCTGCAGAGAGACGCAAATGGTCCGCGCCCCTCCGATTCGGCTACGGTGAGGATTAGCGTCCCGGGTTGGCCGCCGTGCGGGTTGTGGCAGGACAGGCACATGACGTTATTCCCCGGCCCCGTCCCTTCCGCGTTCCACAGCCTAGTGCCGCTGTAGTCCCCGGCCTTCGGGTCAAAGTGCGTATCCTTGGGGTAGTAACCGGCCGCGTACACGTCCACACCGATTGGATGGTCGGTGGGCCCGGCCTCGAAATGGCAGTTCCAGCAGAAGGCAGCCTCTCGGGGCATCTTCAGGAACTTCTCGTTCTTCGTTTCGTGGGGGTTGTGGCAGCGGTCGCAGTCCTGGCCCTCGATCCCCGGCTTCCGGAGATGCTCCGGCCGGCTCGGGTCGAACACGTAGCTCCGCTCCCGCGTCACCGTCCCGTCATGGCAGCTGAAGCACATCCGCTTCTCACCGGCGAGTGGCCCCTCCGGGTTCGGCATGCCGCCCGGCCATAGGAGCTGCCCTGCGGCGTCACGCGGCACGTGGCAGTAAATGCACGCCGGGGTCCCCAGCGTCGCCACGTCGTGTTTCGTGCCGGCAACGTCCTTGCTTTCACCCAGGACAGACGCGGCGCCGCCGGCCAGCAGCGACGCCCCTATAATCGCCCCCAGCGCCACCAGGAGCAGGCCCCGCCTGCTCATGGCTCGCTCGCGTTCGCTGTCTCCGGCTGATAGACAAAGAGCCCGGCCAGCCGGTCCATGACGTACAGGAGGTCGCCCTCCACCTTCAGGCTGTGCGGCGATTCCAGCCGTCCCTCACCTATCGAGCCCAGGTACGTCCCGTTGGCCGCGAACGCCGAAACCAGGTGGGTGCCCTCGTCGCTCACGAAGATCGTCCCGGTTCCGCTCACCGCTACCGCGGTCGGTGTGACGAGCGATGCTTCGCCGAAACTGTCCAGGAGCACGCCCATGGGCGAGAACTTCTTCACCAGTCCGTTGCCGCTGTCCGCGACGTAGAGGTTACCGTTGGCATCCGTAGTTAGCCCCGCGGGCGTGTTGAAGCCCTCGCTGTCCGCCGATGCCACGCCCTCGCCCAGCACCAGTTGGAACACGCCCCGGTTATCCAGTAGCAAAACCCGGTGGTTCGCCGCATCGCTCAGCCAGACATCGCCGTAATCCCCGACGGCGATGCCAGCGGCAGTTGGCGGTAGTTCGCCCGCCGGCAGCACCGGGGTAATCGCCTGTTCGATCTTGCCGGCGGAGTCGACTATGACAATCCGCCCGTCCTGGGCGGCGACGTACATCATGTCGTCGTGCGCTGCCATCGCCGTCGCGCCTGTCAGCGATATGTCACCGTAACGGCGGGCATCCAGGATGAGCGCCAGCCTTCCGTCGTCTGTCACCGTCACGATCTGGCCCTTTATCGCATCTAGCACCCGCACACGCCCCTCCGTGACGGCGATGTCTGCCGGCAGGGCAACGGAACCCGCAGCCGGCTGTCCTTGTTCGTCAAACGTAGTCGTCTCAACCATTCTGACGAGGCTTGCCGACAGGGGCGCTGTGGCCGGGTGGTCGCCGTGCCCGGCGTCAGCGTTGGGATCCTGCCACGGTGCCAGGTCTTCGGGCGCCCGTTCGCGGCCAAGCAGGAGCGCCGTCGGAATTGCCGCGATAACCAGCAGCAACGCAATCCCGCCCAGGATGGGCCCCAGCGGCGCCGGACGGCGAACCCTGGAGTCCCATGGCGGAAGCGGCTGCGTCGCCGTCGTGTGTTCCACGGCTGCCGGAATGCCCAGCACCGCCGTCGCCAGGGCGTAGCCCAGCACGCCCCAGACGCCAAGAATCACTATCCCCACCCCCACCGGTAGCCATTGGCGCACCGGGTCCAGGCCGAATTCAGCCGGCTCCCACAGTGAAACCGCCTCCTTCGCCTCAAATTCGAATGATGTCTGGGCCGCGGCATGATCGGCATTGCCAGCGAACCGGGCGACGGCCGTCACTTGCCCCTCCCATGTTGGCTCGAACAGGATAGAGGCTCTTCCCGTAGCGTCGGAAAGCGCCTCCCCGACCTTCATCAGGCGCTCTCCAAAAACGTCCGTTACGACGTAGAAAGTGACGGGAACGCCGGCAACGGCGCTGCCTTCGTCCGTCAGCCGCGCGGCGAGTACGATGCTTTCCTGCCCGGCGGGTGGCTCCACCGTCGGGAGGGCCTCCAGGCTCGTTTCCGATTCTGCGGGCCCCTCCGCCTGTGCCACGCCGGAGAGCGCAAGTCCCGCCAGGGCAATGAAGAGGAGGAGGGCTATCCGCGTCCGGCTCATCGTCAACGCGCCTCGGCCAGCGCCGATTCCGGTGGAGACTCGGGCTCCGATCCCTGGATTTCCTCCATCTCGTATATCGAGATCACGGGAAACAGGCGGAAGAAGAACATCAGCAGTAATGGCACCGCCGCCGTGGCAGCCAGGGTGATCGCAAT
>DASSZB010000342.1:0-4608 GCA_035702935.1 Dehalococcoidia bacterium | reverse complement strand
CGCCTGCAGGCGCAGGTCCAGACAGCGATAAGGTCGCTTCCCCGCTGGACGTTTTCGGTGCTCACCAACCGTATGGACGAGATCGGAGTCAGCGGGCTGCCGCTCGTCATTGAGCCGGTGCGCGCCACCGGGTCCCCCCTGCCGCTCAGTCTCGGTGAGATCGAAAGTCGTCCGGCCGCCCGACTCCGGCCTAACGTCGCCGGGGAAACCATAGAATGGGGCCAGGACCCGCGCTATCTCGTGGCCAAGGCTGTCGCGTACCTTGCGGCTCCGGCTGCCGAGTCGCCCTTCTGGGCTGGATGGGCCGCCGCCGTGGAGCAGGACAGCCTACGGGAGCGCGCCGGGGAATCCGCAGCGGCATGGCATGACGAGACAGACCTGGGCCTCTTTGTCGAGATGTTCGCCGCTTCCGCCGTGCGGAACGGCCATCTCCACTGGGCAAAGCTACCGGCGATCCATGCAATGCTCCGAGAACTGAGGGACGAAGCTGCGTGACCTGACCATCGTCCACAGCTCGGACCTGCACATCGACGCCACGCGGATGACCGATGCGTTCCACCCCCTGTGCCGCGTCCTGGCGACAGCGGCCGGCGCGTCGGCAGACGTTGTCATCCTGGCCGGCGACATCTTCGACCATAACCGCGTGCCTCTTGCCGTGCTGGATAACGTCTCGTGGCTGCTGGGAGAGTACGGCCACCACGTCGTGATCCTCCCCGGCAATCATGACTGCCTCACGCCGGACTCGGTCTATCGCCGGGGCGGCCTGGCTTCCCTGCCGAACGTGCACGTCCTCGGCGTCGCCGATGAGGCCTTCGCGTTCCCGGAGCTGGACCTCCAGGTCTGGGGGCGCGCCCACTACGACTACAAGAATCACTCGCCCCTGGCGGAACCGCAGCCGCGCTCGGCCGCCAGGCAGATTGCGGTGGCGCACGGGCACTGGCTGCGCGAGGAGCGCGACAGGCACCGGGGCTGGCTCATTACCAGCGACGAAATCGCAAGCACGGAATCGGATTATGTCGCCCTCGGCCACTGGCCGCAGGCAACGCCGGCTGGCGACGGACGCGTACTGGCTTTCTACAGCGGTTCGCCGGACCTGGCCGGCAGCGTCAATCTGCTGCGCTTCCTAGACGGCGGTCCCCCGCTGGTTAGGCGCCTGCCTCTAATGGGGCCCCCTCACCGGGAAGGCCAGCAGTCGTAGGACCCATCCGAAGCCGCGCCTTGCGGAAGCAGCAGGCAGGCCGTATCGTAGTTTCCAGGTCCGGGGTGTAGCTCAGCTAGGCTAGAGCGCCTGGTTTGGGGCCAGGAGGCCGGCGGTTCGAATCCGCCCACCCCGACCAAATTGCCCTGTTCGCCTTATCCTTCCGACGCCTCCACCATTGTCTTAACTCTGCGTCGCCCCGGCCTTAACTTACCCTGTACCAATCTGGCGGAATCATCCCCGTAATCCCGTTTGCCCACGCCGATAAGTCCGTATGAAAGAGATGGATGGCCGAGAATCCGGGGAAAGGAAGAAACAAGAAATGACAAGCAAGACGATGGTGGTGCTCCTCCAGGAAAACAGCGACACCCGTGGCGAGATCAACTGGTTTGACTACGCCCAGGATGCCGAGCGGTTCATCGAGGGCCTGCTCGAGGCCGGTTACGAGCGCCAGAGCATCCGGGTGATGGAAGGGCAGGACATGGACGTCCTTGTCACCCAGAAGCCCATGGTCACGCTGCTGTCCGCCGACAAGGTCTTCCAGCCCGAGACGCCGGTCATCGAGGTCCGCGAAGCCGTTCCGGCCGTGGTTCTCGAAGAGGTCCCGGAGCTCAGCGTGGAGACGGTGGAAGTGGCCAGCTTCGACTTCGCGATGGAGCCTGAGCCAGAGCGGGAGCTGGTGTCGGTGGCGGCAGCGCCCAGCGAGGACGCCGAGCCCTACACGAAGAACGGCATCCGGTTCTCTTCCGCCTTCGCCAGCGAGTACTAGCCGGCAGGCCGAACAGGCCCCGGCGCAACGGCTACATTCCGCACAGCGGAAGCCGGCCGCCCCACCAGTGATGGTGGGGCGGTTCCGCGTTCTGGGGAAACCGGGCCCGAAGCGTAACTCCGATGGGGTACGGCCTGTCTTATTTCTTGTGATGCAAGAAACCTCCGTGCCCAGCCCGGCGGATGAGCTGGCGTCCGACAAAGAGGCGGTTCTCGTCCAGCGGGCGAAGGCAGGCGACTCCACCGCCTGGGAGGAGATCTACGGCCTCTATCATCGGCCGGTATTCCGCTATTTCCTGGGCCGCCTTGGCGACGTCCACCTGAGTGAAGACCTGGCGGCCACCGTGTTTCTCCAGGCGGTCAAAGGAATCGACTCGTTCGTTTATAAGGGGGCACCGCTCCTCACCTGGCTCTACCGGATCGCGCGCAACATCGCCGCCGACCACTACCGCAGCGAACTCGGCCGTCATCCGGCTGGTTCAGGAGGCATCCGGACGCGGATTCCCTCATTCTTCCGTAGCCGGTTCGGCGACGGCGAGCCGGTGGAAGAAACAGTCGGCGCGGACGACCCGGGAGGCGCTGGAATCAACGTTGAGCGGCTGGACCTCAAGGACGCGCTGAAGCACCTTGATGAATCTCAGCGCGAGATCATCGCGCTCCATTACTACGCCGGGTTCAGTCTACGCGAAGTCGCACGCATGCTCGGCATGAACGAGCGTAAGGTTTACTCGGTCCAGGCCCGTGCCCTGGTGGAGCTACGCAGGCAATTAACGTAGCAAAAGTCAGCAATTTGTTGTTTTCGGGCGTAATCTCGGCCCCAGATTCCGATTAGACATAGTGGAAGGTACGTGACAGAGGACCTGCGGGATGGATAAGAACCTGATATCGACGCTAGAAGAATGGCTCTCGCAAAGCGATCCGGACGCCTGGCTGCAGGCGCACTCCGAGCACGCCGAAGCCGTATCGCCATTCCGGGACCTCGACACATCCCTCCAGTCCAGCGCGCGAGCGCACTGCATGGTCTCGGAGCCATCGGCTAGCGCGGTCGCGGCGGGCAGGTCCCGGCTCATGGCAGAAGTCCAGAGCAATGCACGCGCCGGACTCCGGCACTGGGGCGCCCCGGCACGGGCCGGGGCCATGGTGGCGGTGGCGGTGGTCGCTCTGACCCTGGCCACGGGAGCATCGGCCTTGACCGGAGGCGGTTTTGGCCAGGCTGTCCTGGACGCGGTCTCCGGGCCGAGCAATCACGAAGCGGGCGACCACGAAGACGGCATCAACAACGCCCCAGACGCGGCGGACAACGGCCGCGAGCACGCCAACGACAACGCCTTCGAGGGCAGCGGCAACGCGGACGACAAGGCCTTGAACGGCAAGGGCTGCCAGACCGAAGATGCGACGGTGGAGGTCAACCCGAACGCCAACCCGAACGCTGCCGAGCGCTGCGACAATGCGAATGACGGCATCGGCAACGGGGGGGACATCCCGGGCAAGGGAGCAGACCACGCGGCTGACAACGCCGGCCAGGGTTCCGGCAACGCTCCGGACACGCCGCCCGGGCGCGGGGGACGGTAAGACAGGGCAGCCGCACTCGCGCACGGCATCAACATCGACGATTACGGACGGCCAGGGTTGGGGGGCCGGCGGATGGGCACCGCCGGCCCCGGACCCATTTTAGTCGCCGAGTTTTGCGACCGAAGCGCCGGCCACGTCCAGGAACTCGTCCGACACCGGGCCCGAAAGACCATCGCTGATCTGGTCGTGGGTGTCCTCTGAGAGCCCCTGCTGCAGCACTGAGTCGAATTGCTCGAGGCCCTGCTTAACCGGCCCGGCAGCTTCGCCTCCCGGCGTCCCTTCACCACCACCGCGCAAGGTGATGAAGAGGGCTGCGATCGCGACCAATGCAATAGCGAACTTGGTGGGCATACCAATCGCCTCCTTCGCCTTCATCTTGATACCCGCATCTCGCCACACTCTCGCCAGGACGTTCTAGTCGCCTATCCGGCAGCCCCGTACCGTATACTCCGAGGAACGGAACGATCTTGACGTGACAGAGGAATCCACCGGCGAGATCCCTGCCTGGCGGCGGCGGCGCGCGGAGGCATTTGCCCGCCACCCTATCGTCAGGCGCCCGGCACTCCGCTCGCGCTTCGTCCGTTTCAGCGGAGCCGGGCCTGAGGACAACGTCCTTGATGTGGGCACCGGCGCCGGCTTCGGCGCGTTTGCCTTCGCGCGGAGAACTGCGGCCGTGACAGCAGTGGACTGGCGCCCTGACCTGCTGGACATCGCCCGCCGCGAGGCTGTCCGCCGAGAGGTGCCGAATGTGACCTTCATGGAGAGCGCTCCTGAAGACCTCCCGTTCCCGGCCGGGACATTCGATGTCGTGGCGTCAGCCGCGGCGCTCCACCACTTTGCCGATCCCGCTAATGCGCTCTCCGAGATGGCCAGGGTATGCAACGACGGAGGCGTCATCGCGCTGGAGGACGTTATCGCCTCCGAGCAGGCTGTCCGGGCCCGCTATCACAACAGGATGGAACGCCTGCGCGACCGTTCACACGAAAGGTTGCTCCCCTTGAGCGAGGTCGTGGCCCTGGTCGGCCAGGCCGGCCTCGGACTCCGGCGTGTCGAGGTGCAGGACTCGACTC
>DASSZB010000180.1:0-2839 GCA_035702935.1 Dehalococcoidia bacterium | reverse complement strand
GGCAAACGGGGACCAGAAGACACCGGGAAACGAGACGCCGGACGAAAGTACCCCCGAGCCGACGGAGCCGGGCACGCAGCCAACCCCGGCGTCGGTGGGGACACCAGCTACGTTCATCGAGGACCCGGCAGCTTTCTTCAGCACAAATTACCCCGGAAAGCAGATCTCGGAATCGGAGTGTGGCTTCAGCCCGGTGACCTTTGTTGTCACCTGCGGTTCTGACAAGTACGCCCCGAACCCGCCCCTGACGGGCCAGGATGTGACCTGCGTCCTCCTCAGCGTTGACGCCGCTCCGGTGGCCATCCGCTGCACCAGCCAGGAACCCCTGCAATCGATTTACTACGAGATACAGGGGTCATAGGGGTCAGAGGGTCATAGGAGTCAGAGGGTCATGAGGGTCGGGTTCAATGGGTGATGAGCGAGGGGTAGCGCGCGATCCCGACCACGCCCGTGGGTACCGGAAGCTGATCGCGTGGCAGAAGTCTCACCAACTTGCGACGACCATCTACAGTGCTACCCGGGCATTTCCCAGGGAGGATTTCTGGGCCCAGCAGCAGATTTGCCGCGCAGCGTTCTCGGTGCCCTCCAATATCGTCGAGGGGTATACCCGCCGGTCGCGAAGAGAGTACCTCCACTTTCTCAACATCGCCAGGGCCTCGCTGGCGGAAGTCGAGTACCAACTGTTCTTCATGCAAGAGGTGGGGCTGCTGGATGCCGCTACGCGTGATCGGATCGATCGGCTGCGTGCCGAAGTTGGGATCACACTCTATCGGCTGGTCCGTTCCCTCGAAGGACCTCCGGCATCCAACACCCAGTTGCGAGAGCCTGACGCCGAGTACCTTGCGGGAGGCGAATTCAACGCCTATCAAGACGAAATCAACGGGGCGCCGTTTGAGCCCCTAACCCAATGACCCTCTGACCCAATGACCCCTATGACCCATTTGTCCCTACCGGAGGTCCCATGAAAGTCCACGAGTACCAGGCCAAGGAAGTCGTCGCCCGCTTCGGGGTGCCCGTCCCCAAGGGCCGCGTCGCCCAGACGGCTGACGAGGCGAGGGCCATCGCCGCGGAGATCGGCGCGCCAGTTGCCGTGAAGGCGCAGATCCACGCCGGAGGCCGCGGTAAGGGCGGCGGCATTAAGCTGGCCAGCACGCCCGATGAGGCGCGCGCGGCGGCGGACAAGATCATCGGTATGCAGCTTGTGACGCACCAGACCGGCCCCGAGGGCAAGCTGGTGAAACGCGTGCTCGTGGAGGAGCAGCTGCAGGTAGAGCGGGAGCTCTACATGAGCGTCGTCATCGATAACTCCATCGGCCTGCCTATCGTCATGGCCTCGGCTGAGGGCGGCGTGGAGATTGAGGAGGTGGCCGCCCGCAATCCGGGCGCGATCCACCGGACGCCCGTTGACCCGACAGTCGGCTTTCAACCCTTCCAGGGCCGCCAGCTGGCGATGGACATCGGTCTGACCGGCGACCTGATGCGCCCGGCGGCGGCGCTCATCGGCTCGCTGTACAAGGTGTTCGAGGCCTGTGACTGTTCGCTGGCGGAGATAAACCCGCTGGTTGTGACGAAGGACGGCCGCATTCTGGCCGCGGACGCCAAGCTCAACTTCGACGACAACGCCCTCTACCGGCACAAAGACCTGGCCGAAATGCGCGACCTCGACGAGGAAGACCCGCTGGAGGTGGAGGCGCAGGAGTCGGGCGTCGGCAACTACGTGAAGCTGACGGGCGACATCGGCTGCGTCGTCAACGGCGCCGGGCTGGCCATGGCGACGATGGACGCCATCAAGCTGGCCGGGGGAGACCCCGCGAACTTCCTGGACATCGGCACTGTGAACGATGTCGGGCGGGTGGTGGCCTCGCTGAAGATCATCACGGAGGACCCGGCCGTGCGCGCCATCCTCGTGAACATTTTCGGCGGTATGGCCCGGGTGGACATCATCGCGCAAGGGATCATCCAGGCGCACCAGGAGCTGGACATCCGCGTCCCGGTGGTGGCCCGTCTCATCGGCACGAACGTCGAGGAGGGGGAGAGGCTGCTGGCGGAGTCCGGCATCTCCCTGATCCGAGCGACGGACCTGGGAGAGGCGGCCGCGAAGGCGGTGGAGGCGGCGCGGACCGCGGCTGTGGGGTAGGCGGGGTGTTGGTGGCCCGTCGGTGGTTCGACTTCGCTGCGCTACGCTCACCACGAACGGGAAGTGACGTCGCACCAGGGCAGGCGGTCTGCCTGAAGCTGGGAATCGGTTGTCGGTGTTGACCGTCGTATAATGCGGTGAACGGCCATGAAGCGCCTATTTTCCGCGCTGGCGCTGGCGGCAATGGCCGCCCTACTCTGGCAGAGCGCGACGCCTGCCCGCGCCTGTTCGTGTGCGATGGGAACTGCGAAGGAATGGGTCTCCGAAGCGGATACCATCGTGCTAGGCCGGGTCGATGATGCCCGCCTCGCCGGCACCGAGCAGTACGCGGGCGCAGAGTTCGCGCGGATTCAGGCTACGTTGTCGGTTGAGCGCTATCTGAAGGGGTCCGGAGCCGACTTGATCGTGGTCCACGAGTTGGTGACACCATGCAGTGTGCTGCACCCGTCCGCCGATGGTTGGAGACATCTGCTCTTCCTGCAGGGATCGGAGCCGCCGTTCACGCTGGAGGGCGTGTGCTCCGGTTCGTCCCTTATCTATGGTGACGGCGACATCAGTCCGGAGAGCGCTAGCGAGTCAATACTGCGCGAGCAGGAGCAGTGGCTGGCCGGGATCCGGGCAGTGACCGGCCCCGGAGTCGCGCCCGTGACAAACAACGCACCCGCCCTCCCACTCGGCATCGCAGCACTGGCCATACCGCTG
>DASSZB010000136.1:0-2819 GCA_035702935.1 Dehalococcoidia bacterium | reverse complement strand
CAGGGAAGCAGCCAGGGCACAGGCGGGTCCGTGGGTCAGGGCCCTAGCCCTGGCCTTGCCTTCCGCCGCCGCCTCGCGGCCAAGGCGTTCCAGCACGTCGCCAACTACGACACCGCCATCGCTGCCTACCTGCGCAGCGACCCCGGCCATCCTGCCGCTTTGGGAGGATTCCCTCAGCAATTAACGGTTGGCCTGGAGAAGGCCGCCGACCTGCGCTATGGCGAGAACCCGCATCTTTCCGCGGCAGCCTACCGGCTGGACACCCCCGGAGCCGCGGCCGGTCTGCTGGCCGCGGAGCAGTTGCACGGCCTCGACATGTCCTACCTTAACTATCTGGACGCTGACGCCGCCTGGCGGGCCGCCGTGGAGTTCGACGAGCCCGCCGTCGTCATCGTGAAGCACGCCACTCCGTGCGGCATCGCCACGCACGCGGATATCGCGGTCGCCTACCAGCGGGCGTATGACAGCGACACGATCTCGCCGTTTGGGGGCATCATCGCGGCCGGCGGGACCGTCACCTGGGACATGACGGAGGCTATGAAGGGAAAGCGCTACGACATAATCGTGGCGCCGGCCTACGAAGACGCGGCGCTCGAGCGCCTGAAGAAGCGCAAGGACTTGCGGATCCTGCGTATTGCTGACACCCAGCACCCGACACCTGCCACCTCCCTCGATTATCGCTCCATCCTGGGTGGCATGCTGGCTCAGACGCCCGACACGCGGAGGGCTGACGAGCTCGAGATTCGCGTGGTCACCAAGCGGGGGCCGTCGGCGGAGGAGATGGAGGACCTGCGGTTCGCCTGGGGGTGCGTGAAGCACGTCAAGTCCAACGCCGTCGTGCTGGCGAAGGACCGGGCCACCGTCGGCATCGGCTGCGGCCAGCCCAACCGCCTCTGGGCCACGCAGCATGCCCTCGATCATGCCGGCGAGCGGGCGTCCGGCGCCGTCTTGGCATCGGACGCCTTCTTCCCGTTCGCTCGCGGCGACGCGGTGGAGGCGGCCTGCAAGGCGGGGGTGACCGCGATCATCCAGCCCGGCGGCGGCGCGCGTGACGAAGAGGCCATAGAGGTGTGCAACGAGTACGGCGTCGCGATGATCTTCAGCGGTACCCGGGCCTTCCGGCACTAGGCGGGGCGCCACGATTGGTTCCGAGCGCATTCTCATCTTCCGTCATCCCTCTTCCATCTTCCCGCCACATGTGCAAGAATCGGCTCGTAACGTTTGCTTGACCGTATAAGGGGCCGATGCTAGAGTCGGCTTGCAAAATACTTCACAAAGTAACGGCGCCTTACTCAACCACCAGGGAGGAAGATATATGCCCCCGCTCGATATACTGTTCAGGCAGGTCCCTGAAGGGTATGAGTTCGTGGGTGTTCTCCTCACAATCATCGGCTCCCTCGGCATAATGGTGGTACTCGGCGCCTGGTGGTCCCGCTAGGTCTGGAAAGGTTCCCCCGATGGCAGTGACAGAAGAGCCGGGAAAACCACGTAACTGGGGGGAACGCGTCGGCGTCCTCCAGGACCGCCTCTATTCGGCGCTCTTCCACAACTACGTCTGGCAGTCCATCTTCCGCTCCGGCTACCCGAACACGCCCCGCAACCAGATGCTCGTCGTTGCCACCAACGTCTTCCTCCACCTCCACCCCACTCGCATACACCGCACCCACGTCAAGGTGACGCACACCTACTGCCTCGGCGGCTTGACGTTTTTCATGTTCTTGATCCTGACCGTGACGGGTGTGCTCCTGATGTTCTACTACGTCCCCGACACCAATCGCGCCTACCAGGACATCGCTGCATTGGAAACCAACGTCAAGTTTGGGCTGCTGATGCGGAACATGCACCGCTGGACCGCTCATGCCATGGTCATCCTCGTGTTCCTGCATATGATGCGCGTCTTTTACACTGGCGCTTACAAGCCGCCGCGCGAGTTCAACTGGGTTGTCGGTGTCATCCTGCTGGTACTGACGCTGGTACTCAGCTTCACCGGCTACCTGCTGCCGTGGGACCAGCTGGCCCTCTGGGCCGTCACCGTCGGCCACGGCATCGGCGGTTCCGCCCCGTATTTCGGGGACGAGACGCAGCTCGTCGTGTTCGGTGGCTTCGAAGTCGGCCCGACCACGCTCATACGCTTCTACACTCTGCACGTTATCGCCCTGCCGCTGCTGGCCGCGGTCTTCATGGCCGTCCACTTCTGGCGCATCCGCCGCGACGGCGGTATGGCAAGGCCGCTCTAGGAAGCTACCGCACCAGATATGGCAGTTGAAGCTGGAAGACCCGTAGCCGGGGCCCCGGCACGCCCCAGGCCGAAGCGCGAGCGCGAGGAAGAGGTGCTCGTCTGGCCCGACCTCGTGTTTATCGAGTTCATAGCGGCAGTGCTCTTCACGATAACGTTCCTCATGCTATCCGTCTTCATCAACGCGCCCCTTTTGAACCGCGCCAACTCAGACGTCACGCCTAACCCCTCGAAGGCCCCGTGGTACTTCCTGAACCTGCAGGAGCTGCTCCTGCACATGGACAAGGCCTGGGCAGGAGTGCTCCTGCCGACCATCGCCCTGGCCTTCTTCGCCGTAATTCCTTACCTGGACCGCAGCCGGCACGCCCAGGGCATCTGGTTCGGCACGAAGAACAGCGTCAAGCTGACCATCGTCGCGGCGGTCTACGCCGTCGTCGTCAGTGTGTTCCTTGTGGTAGTGGACGCCGGTGACCGCACGCACACGGAGTACGTGACCCGCTGGATCCCCTCCTGCGAAGCCGGCGCCGAGCACCAGGGCACCCCCTGCCTGAAAGACGAGGAAGGCTCCAAGCACCTGGGCATC
>DASSZB010000069.1:0-4069 GCA_035702935.1 Dehalococcoidia bacterium | reverse complement strand
GCCGCTCCTCCGCGCCTGCAGCACGCGATGCGCCCGCACCAGCTTCGAGAGGGTGGCTCCTGCCAGCACGCGATCGATGGCAGCCTGCGCCTCGAACCAGACCCCAAAGCCGGCGCACGTTTCATGCCGGGTGCAATTGTCGGGGTCCACGGCGCAGTCGTTGATGGGAGGAAGGTCCAGCGCGCGCAAGATGTCCAGGACGGAGACGTCCTCCGGCGCCCGCCCAAGGCTAAGGCCGCCGTGACCGCCGCGCTCGCTGATCAGCAAGCCCTTGGCGGCCAGTTCCTGCGCTACCTTGCGCAAGAACTGGTAGGGGATGTCCTGGCGTTCGGCGATTTCCGCGGTCGCAATTACCCCACCCGAGTGTGCTGCCACCTCAACCATCAGACGGACCGCGTAATCCGCCTTCTTCGTTATCTGCAGCATCTAAATGCGACCTTTCTAGTCTCAGTCGCATTGTGAAATGCTTCGCAAGCTGAGTCTGTCAGGAATCCGCGTAAACGCTGTGGGGTTTTCCCTGACTTCTCTCGCCGCCGCGGCGGCGAGCTACGCGGGCAGGGTTTCGCGGGCCCAGAGCTCCCGGGCCAGGCGCAGGTCTTCGGGAGAGTTGAGGTTGAAGCAACTGTGGCCCTCAGGGTCCATCCCCCGGACATCGCCCTCAGACAGGGTCCATGTGTCCACCCGGGCCAACAGGTCACGCATGCTTCCGCCGGTCACCAACAGGTCCTCGATGAAGGGCAGACACCTCCGCGAATAAGCGGCGTGTAGAGCGTGCCGGCGTCCGCCGACGACTGGAACGACGGCATGGTGGTCCTCCAACAGGGTCGCCATGTACCGCAAAAGGCTCGGGTTCAGGAACGGCATATCGCACGCCACCACAATCGCTCCCTGGTTGCCAATCGCGCGGAGCCCGGCGTCCAGTCCGGCCAGCGGCCCGCGGCTCCTGTCGCGGTCCGCGGCGTATTCTACCGGGATATCGGGCCAGCCCGGGCGCGGGCCGGCGCCGCAGGCGATCACGATGTCGGAGGTAATCTTGCTTAGGCGCTCAACGGTTAGGCCGAGCAGGGTCTGACCGCCGAATTCCAGGAGCGCCTTGTCAGTCCCCAGCCGCTTACTTAAGCCGCCGGCCAGGACTATACCACTGAACGCCGCTGCCACGGACTAGCTCCTGCACATCTCCTGGTTCGTGGGGGAGGCGGCGAACCGTTCGACAATGAAGTCCGCCACTCCGGCCGCATCGTCAAGGCCGAACTGCGGGACGTCGAAATCGAAGGCGTGGTCTGTGACGATGGCCAGCAGGTCATCCAATCGAGCGGTCAGCGCCGTGCTGTGCGCCCTGCGCGAAACCTCGATCTTCAGGGCTGCGGCGCCACGGTAACCTTCGGTTATCACGAGGTCGACACGATCGGACACCATCCGCACGAGGTCATCCAGGCTGCGCTCTTCTGTGACTGTTTCGATCAGCGCCAGCTTGTGGCTTGCCGATAATACAACGATGTCGCTCCCGGCCTCAGTCAGGCGATACGAGTCCTTCCCGGGATAGTCGATGACGAAGTTGTGGACGTCGTGCTTGACGCTGGCAATGCGAAACCCGCGGCTTTTCAGAATGGGAATGAGCTTCTCGAGGAAAGTCGTTTTGCCGACACCAGAGTTCCCGACGAAGCTGACCACCGGCACCATCCGCCTGCTCCTTCTAGCGTCTGCGGTCCGTTTTCAAGGTAAAAGAAGGCTGCGGGGAGGTTCCGGCAGGGCGGGCCAGACGCCGAAGCGTTACTCCCCCGCAGCTCTCAATCTGCAGCGTACACGGGGAAAATTAGCCTGTCTGTCAGGCGAATGGCTAAATTGTGGTCAGGTTTAACCCGACAAATTAGCGATTACTGAAAACCGCGGGCCGGTCACTCCTGGGCGACCAGGAGACCCTTCTTCAACGCGTACCGCACCAGCTCAGAACGGTGGTGCAGGTTCAGCTTCTCCATGATCCGCTGTCGGTAGGTGTCCACCGTCTTCGGGCTGATCACAAGTTGCTCCGCAATCTCATTGTTCGTGAAGCCCTCAGCCGTTAGCTTCAGCACCTCGCGCTCGCGGTTAGTCAGTGAGTCGTGCTCCTCGCCCGGGTGGGCGCCACCCTTCAGGTACTCCGTGAGCAGCTTCTTGACCGCTGAGGGGTAAAGGAATACCTCGCCCCGGTGAGCCGTCCGGATGGCGTCGATCAGCTCGTTGTCCGCCGAGCTCTTGAGGACATATCCGGATGCGCCCAGCCTCAGCGTCTGAAATAGGTAGTCTTCGTCGGCGTGGACAGTCAGCATGACGATGCGGCTGGGAAGCCCCATGCTGTGAATCGCTTCCGCCGCTTTCAGGCCGTCCATCTCCGGCATGGAGATGTCCATCACCACTACATCCGGTTTGAGCTGAGCCGCCGCGTCAACCGCTTCTTTGCCGTTGGAGACGTCGGCTATGACGTCCAGGTCCGGCTCCATGTTCAGGAGCGCCTTCAGTCCAGACCGGAGGACCTGGTGGTCATCCGCCAGCAGAATACGTATCTTCTCGGCCATTTGTCACTCGCCTTTGCTGTGGTTGTGGCTCTGCCCCCGCAGCGGCACGCGGGCTATGATTGTCGTCCCCCGGCCCGAGGCCGACTCGATGGCTACCGTACCGCCGACGAGAGCAAGGCGTTCCCTCATGCCGAACAGGCCCAGGCCGGAGCCTTCAGTCCGCGTCACGTCGCGAAGGTCAAACCCACGCCCGTCGTCCGCCACAGTAACGGTAACAATATTACTGCGCCGCCGCAGCTTAACCGCCACCGAGCTCGCGCCGGAGTGCTTGGCAACGTTGGTCAGCGCCTCCTGGACTATACGGTATAGCACCAGCTCAACGTTCGCCGGAAGCCTCTTCTTGAGGCCCTCCGCCGAAAAAGTGACATTGATCGTCCATGAGTTAGAGTATTTGTCCGCATAGGAGTGGAGCGCTGGCACAAGGCCAAGGTCGTCAAGCGCAGGCGGGCGCAGGTCCACCGCCATCCGGCGGACCGCTTCGAGTGCGTTGCTGGTCAGCTCGCGCAGCTCTTCGACATTGCCCCGCACCGTTTCGTCTTCCGCGGTCTTCTCGAGCAGGCGCAGGCGCACAAGGATCGAAGTCAACGCCTGCCCTGTATCGTCGTGAAGCTCGCGGGCGATTCTCTTGCGCTCGGCCTCGTGCGCCGTAAGCACCTGGGATGACAGGTGCTGCAGTTGGCCGTGGTAGATGCGAGCCTCCCCGAGGACGCGGTCCAGGTCGTCGAGCACCTTCCGCACAAACCCCGAATTCGAGCAGGTCAAACAGCGCCCCGGTGGCACCGGTACATCGACGGTGTACACATCGAGGGCATCGTCGTCCCGTACCCGCGCCGGCGAGGCGGATCGCGGTGTGCCCGCGCTGAGCTGCTGAACGAGCGATGCGGTGAGAAGAGTAATTCCCGTGGAGTCGATGTCGTAAGTATTCCAGTTCTCGGCCGGAAGCACATTGACAAGGCCGGCGGAAACCAGGACGCGCAGGTGCCTGCGCACGGCGTTCAGCTGTATCCCGGTCTCCTCGCTTAACCCCGCGGGATCACGGCCCCCGGCCATCAGGGCCTGGAGCAACTTTAGCCGCTCGGTATTCGCCAGGACCTGTAGGCGTTTCGAGAGGTCTGGCGAATATGCGGCACCTTCTGGGCCATTTTCCTGAAGTGTAATCACCAATTTGGCTGTCTCGCCGGTTTCATCTCTGATTATACACTGGTGACTCGGCGGTCAGGCTCCGCCCCACACGAGACGGCCGCCCTCCCCACCTGAAAGTCTGATAGTGCCTGACAGACGAATTCTCTCTTTGCGCCGATCCTTAAAGCAAAGATGCGCCATGAAGAGTGATACCCTCATTCCGCCAGCTGCGGGCCACAAGGAATCCCGCCTTCGGGTCCTGATCGCGGACAAGAGCGCGCACATGCGTGAAACGGTGCGCCGCGTCCTGATGCAGCACCAGGGATGCACCGTCGTCGGAGAGGCCGAGACGATGCTCGAGGCGGTCCGGCTGGCGCGGCATAGCAACGCAGATA
>DASSZB010000008.1:0-2575 GCA_035702935.1 Dehalococcoidia bacterium | reverse complement strand
TGGACAAGGCCCTGCAGAAGACGTTCTTCCGCCACCACAACTTCCCGGTCGTCGACGACGTGCAGCTCCTGGCTTCCCAGTGGCGCAACGACCCTCGGGGCGTCGCCGCGAGCGCGGAGGCGGTCATTGGCTACCCCTCCTTCGTGAAGCCCGCTAACAGCGGCTCCAGTATCGGCACAGCCAAGGCGCGCTCCAGGGAAGACCTCGAGGACGCCATCGCCGATGCGTTCCGGTACGACCGCAAAGTGCTCGTGGAACGGGCCATCGATGGCCGGGAGGTCGAGGTCGCCGTACTGGGAAACGACGAACCCGACGCGTCACCTGTGGGAGAGATCACCTACAACGCCGAGTTCTACGACTATCACGCCAAGTACGAGGACGACACCACCCAGTTGCACATACCGGCGGACATCCCCGAAGCCGTCGCCCAGCGGGCCCGCGACCTGGCCGTCGCCGCCTACAAGGCGATCGACTGCGCAGGGCTGGCGCGGGTGGACTTCTTCCTCACACGTGACGGGTCCCTCTTCCTGAACGAAGTGAACACGATACCCGGCTTCACGCCGATGAGCATGTACCCAAAGCTCTGGGAGCACGCCGGGCTCTCTTACCGCGACCTGATTTCGCGGCTGATCGACCTCGCGCTCGAACGGCAATCGGAGAAGGGCCATGGCTCCTAACGCCGGACGCCGGGGGCCGGAGCGGGGCCCGACCTTCACGACGGCGCGCCGCCGCGCCATCCGAGGTGAGATCGTGCTGGACGAGGCGACGGCGCGGCGCCTGCGCCGCATACGGCTACGGCGCGCCCTTGCCGGCGCTGCGGGCCTGGTGTTCATCGCCGGGCTCATCGCGCTCTATCTCTCGCCGGTCCTGCGCGTGCACAACGTCCAGGTGGCCGGCGCTTCGCAGGTGGATGCCGACAAGGTGCGCGAGCTGGCCTCGCTGGACGGCGACAGCATGCTGCACCTTGATTTCGCCGGGGCCGAGCGTCAGATAGCTTACCTGCCCCTCGTCAGCGAGATCCGCATCGAGCGTCACTGGCCGGGCACGGTCCGCATCGTGGTCACCGAGCGCCAGCCGTGGGGCTACTGGCAGGCGGGCGATGCCCGCTACGTCATCGACGCCGAGGGCGTGGTCCTCAGTGATGTCCCCCCGGCGGAAGGGGCGCCCGTGATTGCGGACAGCAATCCCATTCGCCTGGTGCCGGGCGACCGCGTGGACCTGGACGCCGTGCGGCTGGCGGGGACACTCGTGGAGCGCGTACCGGCGACGTTGGCGCTGAACATCGCATCCTTCGAATACTCCGTGGCCCAGGGCCTCGCCCTGGTCACGGACGCCGGCTACCGGGTTGTCGTGGGTGATAGCCAGGACGTCGATTACAAACTGGCCGTGTGGAAGGCGGTGGAGGAAGAGATGGGGCGCGACAGCATGCCCGGCCACGTCCTCGACCTGCGTTTCAGAGACAGGCCATCGTTCCAATGAGAGAGGAGGCGGTGAACCGATGAGAGACAACATCCTGGCTGCCATCGATGTGGGAAGCAGCAAGGTGTGCACCCTCGTCGCAGAGATCACACCCGAGAGCGACCTCCGCATCCTCGGCGTTGGAATCACGCCGGCCCAGGGCGTCAAGAAAGGCATGGTGGACAACATCCAGGAGGCGACGGCCGCCATCGCCAACTCCGTGGAGCGCGCCGAGCGCTCGAGCGGCGCTCGCGTCGTGTCTGCTCACGTCAGCATCGGCGGTAACCATACGCAGTCGATGAACAACCGCGGCATCGCCACAATCGCCGGCAGGCAGCGCCCGATCACCGAAGACGACATCGAGCGGGCCATGGAAGGCGCCCGCGCCCTGAACCTGCCGACGAACCGCGAAGTCCTGCACACCGTCCCTCGCTACTTCGTGGTGGATGGGCAGGAGCAGGTGACTGACCCTGTCGGCATGTTCGGTGGCCGGTTGGACGTGGATACTCACATCGTCACGGGCTCCGCCACCGCCATCCAGAACCTGACCCAGTGCATCGAAAGCGCCGGTGTCCAGGTGGAGGCCGTCGTGTTCTCCCCGCTGGCGGCAGCCGAGGCCGTGCTCGAAGAGGAGGAGAAGCGCCAGGGTGTGATTTTGGCCGACATCGGCGGCGGGACCACGGAGATCGCCGTCTTCGTCGAGGGTGCGGTGTTCCACACCTGCGTCCTGCCGGTCGGCGGCTATCACCTCACCCACGACCTCGTCGCCGGTCTGCGCGCACCGTTCTCACAGGTGGAGGAGCTGAAGGTCGAGTACGGGTGCGCCCTGCCGAGCCAGGTGGACGCCGAGGAGATGGTGGAAGTGGAGGCGTTCGGCGGGCAGCGCATGAAGGAGGTTTCCCGGCGCCGCATCTCAGAGATCCTGCAGGCCCGCGTGGAAGAGATCCTGGAGATGATCTACATCGACGTAAAGCGGGCCGGGTTCGACGACGTCGTCGCGGCCGGGCTGGTCCTAAGCGGCGGCACGGCCTCGCTGATGGGCATCAACGACCTCTCGGAGCTCGTCCTGCGAATGCCGGTACGGACGGGCGTCCCGCGGGGCATCCACGGTCTCTCC
>DASSZB010000375.1:0-4522 GCA_035702935.1 Dehalococcoidia bacterium | reverse complement strand
TTGCCTACCCGGCTGGTTCAGGGCAAATCCGACCGAAGGTTACGGCTAAAGAAGAAGCCCCTTCCAGCGGGTCAGTTGCCAGAAGGAGCCAGCAATATACTTTGGTGGAGACGGAGGGGAATCGAACCCCTCGTCCAGAGGATAGCCCACCGGGATGTACTACAGGCTTGTCCGCCGGTTGGATCTCGCCCGGCGTACCGTCAGCGGCAACGTAACCGCCGGGCCAGCCGATGAGTCTTAGGCCTCCCGTTATCGGCGTGGGGGAGGCAGCACCCCGACATTGCGTCGTCGCGTCCGGCCCATCGGGGTGAGGCCCTGACGCAACGTCGTCAGCCTAAATTAGGCTGCGAGAGCGTACTGGTTTGTGCCAGTTATTTTTTCGCCACCTGTTTAAGGAGAGCATGGCCATCTCCGCCTGCAATCCGGGATCAACCGTCCCTGTCGAAACCTGTCGTCCCCGTGCTCCTATTTTATCACGCCGGGAGGCGCCCGGCCTGATTCACTGAATCTTCACCAAGGTGAAGAAAGCGTTAACTGTAGTTTTCCCCGCGTCCGCGTAGTGTGGGAACCATGCAAGAAAGCGGGAAGGAAGGCCACAAGTGAGACGATGGGGCGCAACTTCAGATAGAAAGCAGAACGGCCAGGTCCTGATCCTGGCCGCGCTGGCAATGGCAGCGATGATGGGCTTTGCGGCACTGACGATCGACGTGGGGCTGTACATGGAGGATCGGCGGCACCTGCAGAACACCGCGGATGCGGCCGCCCTGGCCGGGGCCGCCGATCTGCCGCAGAACCCGGCCCTTGCGACAGCAAAGGCGCAGGAGTGGGCGCTGAAGCATGGGATCGACGCCGGTGACATCAAGAAGATAGAGGTGCGGTCGAACCTCGCCGCTAACGATACGATCTACGTCGAGGTTGAGCAGCAGTTCAACTGGATATTCGGTCGCGTGCTCGGGATGACGTCAGATGGCGTGGGGGCTCACGCCGCCGCCCGCGTGGGTTCGCTGGCCGGCGGCACCGACTTCCTTCCCTGGGCGCTGTTGAGCACTGACCGCGACTGCCTGGACAGCGACGGCGATCCGCTGTTCGGCGAGACTTGTGTAGTAAAGGTCGGCGCCGGCGATGCGACGACTGGCTGGTACGGCGCGCTCGATCCCGACGGTACAGGCGGGGGCGCCAACGAATACGTTTACAACATCATCGACGGGAATGTTGAGTGGAATTATTGCATCGCGGGCGACCCGTCGCCCAGCTGCGTAGGAGCCCACACGACAATCGCCGACCTCGATGGGAACAAGACAGGTCCGACTGACATAGGGATTGAGAAGCGCTTGGCCCAGGGGGCGAAGTGCGATGGGAACGGCAACGGCATCGACGATTTCAGCGAAGTTCTGTCGCCGAACCCCGGTGGCGACCCGACCTACCTCGTCTCATGCCCGGACAGCCCATGGCTCATCATCCTTCCGATCGTCAGCTACTCCGGCACCCCGGTGCAGCAGGTGACAATCAACGGGTGGATGCTGGCGTACCTTGTGGGTTACGAGTGCGTCGATTCCGCCAAATGCGGCGGGACCGGGCACTGGGAGGTCGAAGTGCAGATGGTCGACGCCGTCTATTCGCAGACGTCAGGTTTCCTGGGGGCGTGGGACTCGGAGTCGGCTGTGATGTTGCGTCGGCTGGTCGAGTAACACGCTTCGAGCTACTCCTCTTCTGTGGGGGCGTCCGGTTGGACGCCCCCACGTTGGCGTCAGGCCCGGCGGCGCATGGCCCGCTGCATCGCCCTGTCGGCTTCCCGCTTGGCGATGGTGGCGCGCTTGTCATATTCCTTCTTTCCCCTGGCCAGGGCGATTTCCAGCTTGGCTCGGCCGTTCTTGAGGTACAGGCGGAGAGGCACTATGGTGGCGCCGGCAGACTGGGTCTCGCGCAACAGGTCGCGGATCTCCTTGCGGTGCAGGAGGAGCTTACGGCTGCGGGTAGGGTCGTGGTTGGTGCGGCTGGCCGGGGCGTAGTGGGCGATGTGCGCGCCCACGAGCCAGAGTTCGTCTCCCTGGGGCCGGACGTAGGCTTCGCGAATGCTGACGTGGCCGTTGCGGACGGACTTTATCTCGGTGCCAAGGAGGGACAGGCCGGCTTCGACCGTGCGCAGGATGTGATAGTCATGCGTGGCCTTCCTGTTGACCGTAACGGTCTTTTCGCCCATGTGCATCCTGAGGAAACGAAGGGTCCGTCAGCAGGGAAGGGCTTTACATAACTACCGCTGAGCCGCGAACTCCTGGTGGAGGTAATCGATCGCGGCAAAGAGCTGGGTGTCGCGGTTGTTGGCTACATCGTCGTCTGAAAGCGTTACTGGGATATCCGGCGCCAGACCGACGCCTTCGATCTGCTCGCCGTTAGGGGTGAGCCATCGGGCGATAGTGACGTAGAGGGCGCCGCCGTTGGAGAGTTCGCGGATGTGGTTGACAGAACCCTTGCCGAAGGTCTGCTCGCCGACGAGCTTGGCGCGGCCGTGGTCGCGCAGGGCGCCGGAGAGAACCTCGGAGCCGCTGGCGGATCCGGGGCCAACGAGGATGGCGACCTTCAGGTCGAGCGCCTCACCACCGGACTTCGCGCGGTAGTCCGTGCGGTGCCCATCGCGGTCCACCTGCGTGAGGACCACGCCGTCATCAAGGAACATGTCCGCTACGTCTACGGTAGCGTCGAGGGCCCCGCCTGGGTTGCGGCGCAGATCCAGGATGACTCCCTTGTAGCCATCGTCCACGATCTTTTCCAGCTCGTCGCTGAGGTCACCAACGGTCTCCTCGGTGAACTGCTGCAGCTCTATGTAAGCGACATCCGGGACGATGGCGCCGTCGGCGCCCTCGACCTCGCGCGTGAAGACTGTGGGGATGACGATCGTGTCGCGTTCGACGGTGACTTCGCGCGTGGTCTCGCCGTCGGACGACCGGATCATCAGCGTGACCGGGGTGCCCTGCTCGCCTCGGATGCGCTTTACGGCTTCCGCTACGGACCAACCCTCGGTTGATTCGCCATCGACCTCTAGGATGACGTCGCCGGCCTTAATCCCCGCCTTCTCCGCCGGTGAGTCCCGGAACGGGGTGACGATCACGATCTCGCCCGTGACGGGGTCCTGGTCGACCTGGGCGCCGATGCCCTGGAAGGTGCCGGAGATGATATCGACACCGAGGGCGAAGTCCTCCGGCGCGATGTAGACGGTATGGGCATCACCGAGTGCCTTGATCTCGCCATCGATGGCCCCCTTGATGAGCACGTCAGTGTTGACGGCGTCAGGGTTGACGAAGTCCTCGTGGAGGATATCCTCGATCTCCTGGAGGATCGAGTAATCTCCAGCGTCACCGCCTCCGTTGCCATTGACGGTGATAGTAGTCGATGAAGTGCCGTCGTCGCCGATGGTATGGCCGACAACGCCGGCCAGGGCGATCGAGAGGCCAACCGCCAGCAGCGCCAATCCCCACTTAGCCGCCTTCCACATCTCTCACCTCGAGTTTATTGACATAAACAGTGCGTTTGATCTGCCCCCGGCCCCTCCCGCGAAAGCAGCGTACGATAAGGCCGCGAGAAGCGGGAAAGATTACAGGGGGAAGTGCCCGTACGTGTGTCCAGTTTAGCATCACGCCTTGCTGCTGACAATTTTCGCGAAGGTCGTTTCGCGTGGCCCGGGGCGGCCGGTCTTCCGCGTTGCCGTGCTGGCCTACACAGGCCCGCATTGGCCGACAATACATAACAGATATAGTGCGAACCTATCACCCAAATTCGGCCCTTGCTTCTGCATTGGCTCCCGCTTATGATTCAAGCCCCCATGGAAGCCGGCAAGTCACATCGCATTACGCTGGAGCGCGAGAGCCTGCGCTTTGCGGCGGCGCACTTCGCCACGTTTGGCGGGGACTGCGAGCCCCTGCACGGGCATAACTACGCGGTGACCGTGGAGCTGGAGGGTTCCCTCATCGCCGAGGAGTCGTGGGTCCTGGATTTCTCAGAGACGAAGCGGATGGCGCGTGGGATCAGCAAGGAGCTCGACCACAAGTTCATCCTGCAGGCCAAGAGCCGGGTCTTGAGTTTCGAGCGGACCGGCGACAGCTACACCATCGCATTCGGGGACCGGCGTTATGTCATGCCCGCTTCAGATGTCGCGGTTCTGCCCATAGACAATTCGACGGCGGAGCGGCTCGCGGAGTGGTTCGCCGGGCGCATGGCAAGCGAACTGGCTGCGAGAGGCGCCGCGAACGTGGTGTCGCTGACCGTTGGGATAGAGGAGGCGCCGGGACAGACGGGGTGGTTTACGATGCAAGGTTTGGCTCGTCCAGACGCGGGCAAAAAGGGTTGACATGGTTGCAATAAGAAATATGATGTATGCTGCCGGAGTTCCGCCGAATATAGGTGCGCGCCTCCGGACGCCGGAGTAGAGGGTTATGCAGATCGACTGGCAAAGCGCGATAAACGACATTCTCTCTAAGAAGCTGTCTTGCCCGCGTTGCAGCAGCCTGGCGGACGAAGTGTTCGTCGG
>DASSZB010000140.1:0-5493 GCA_035702935.1 Dehalococcoidia bacterium | reverse complement strand
ATTCCCTTCAGCTCGCAGAGGATGAAGTTGGCGCTCGAGGGGAAGGGCCGCAGCCAGCGGAGGGCCGAGAGGTTGTCGTGCATGCGCTGCCGCTCGGCCTTGATCAGTTCCACATTCTCAAGCAAGGCAGGGACATCCTGGAGCGACGCCAGGATGGCCTGCTCAGCAGATGAGGTCAGATTGTATGGGATTTTCACCCTCCAGATGACTTCTGCCAACGCCTCAGGCACGATGGCGTAGCCAGCGCGCATTCCGGCCAGGCCCGCCCACTTACTAAACGTCCGCAGGACGATGAGGTTATCGTGGCCGGCCACCATATCCGCAAAGCTGTCGCCGGCGAATTCGGAGTAGGCCTCGTCGACGACGATGATGGCGCCGGGCGCCAGCAGGCGTTCGAGCTCCTCGCGGGACAATGGATTTCCCGTGGGATTGTTCGGCGAGGCGACGAAGGCCAGCTTTGCACCTTCGAGCTCCCGCTCCGCGCGCTCCATGTCCAAAGAAAATTCCTCGCCGCGCTCAACGTGCACCGCGTCTGCGTCGTAGATGTGGCCGAGAAAACTGTAGACGCCGAAGGACGGCGGGAAGTTCACCAGCTTGTCCCCCGGGGACAGGAAGAGGCGGGCGCAGAGGTCCAGCATCTCGTCGGAGCCGTTGCCGAGCACTACCTGCTCTGGCTCCACGCCGGCGAACCGGGCAACGGCCGCGCGCACCGCCCGTTGCTCGGGGTCGGGGTAGTACTGGTAGCCGTCGAACGAAGACAGCGCATCGTTCACTTTGGGGGACGGGCCGTAAGGGTTCTCGTTGGCGTCCAGCTTTATGATCTGGTCCACAGGGATGCCGAGCTCCCTGGCAACGACCTCCGGCGGCTCGATCGGCGCGTACGCATCGATCGCCATGAGGTGGGAGCGGACAAGGCGGCTGACTCGGGATTCGGGCATGCTGCTGTTATCGCTCACCGGGTGTCCCCTTAAGCCTGGCTTCGATCGATTCGGCGTGGCCGGTGAGGCCCTCGGCGCGGGCGATCTCGGCCGCGGCTGGGCCGATTTCGTCTACGTGCTCCTGCCGCAGGCTGATTACGCTGGTTACCTTCAGGAAGTCGTGCACGCCGATGGGGGAAGCGTAGAGGGCGTTTCCGCCCGTGGGCATGACGTGGCTGGGGCCGGCTGTATAGTCGCCGATAGATTCGACGGAGGATTCGCCGACGAAGACGGCGCCGGCGTTCCGGACCATATTCAGAGCTTCGGCGGGGCGCGCCGTGTGCAGGCACATGTGCTCCGGAGCGAACTCGTTGGCCAGCGCCATGCCCTCTTCCAGCGAGTCGACGATGACGATGCCGCCGCGCACTCCCGTGCTGGCGCGGGCCACGTCCGCTCGCGCCAGCGAACCCAGGCGCGCCTCGACCCGTGTGTCTGCTGCCGCGGCAAGTGCGGAGGATGTGGTAATGAGAACGGAAGTCGCCAGTTCGTCGTGTTCCGCCGCGGCGAGCAGGTCGGCCGCGACGAGGTCAGCATTAGCCGAGTCATCGGCCACGATGAGGGTCTCGGACGGGCCGAAGATGCCGTCGATGCCTACCTCTCCGAAGAGCTGCTTCTTGGCGATGGTGACAAAGATGTTTCCCGGGCCGCAGATCTTGTGCACAGCGGGGACGGTCTCGGTGCCGTATGCCATGGCCCCAATGCCCTGGACGCCCCCTCCTCGGAAGATGCGGTCGACGCCGGCAATATCGGCGGCTACGAGCTTGAGGGGGGAGACGGTCCCGTCCGGCGCGGCCGGCGTCACCATGACCAGCTCGGACACACCGGCGACACGCGCCGGGACGGCAAGCATGAGCACCGTCGACGGGTACACGACTTTCGTACCCGGGACGTACAGGCCGGCTCGCTCGATGGGGCGGACCACCTGGCCGATACCGTCATGCTCGAAGCTGCGGGACGAGTTCTGAAGCTGGCGCTTGTGGAAGTCGCGGATGCGGTCCGCAGCCTGCTGGAGCGCGGCGCCGGTTCCGGGGTCAACGGACGCATAGGCTTGCTGGATTTCCGTACCTGTGACTTCGATAGGAACGCCGTCCGGGAGACCGTCGATCTCACGGTTGTAGCGGTGGACCGCGGTATCACCACCGGCGCGGATGTCGCGCAGGATGCGTTCCACCACGCCCGCGGCGTCCAGTTCGGCTCCGAAAACACGGCGGATGGTTTCGCGCACAGCGGGAGGCAGTTCCGGCGCCTCAAGGGAGAGACGCCGGAGGAACAGTTCGCGCCCTTCTTCGAGGCCGCGGATTATGCGCACTGGAGGTAATCCTTCACAGCGGACAGGCTGCGGTCCTCGGCCTCGCGGAGGAAGTCCTCCACCCGCTCGACGGTGAGGTACTTCAGGGTTTCGTCGACGAGGTCGGGAATGGAGCGCACCATCTCCTCGATCTGCTCGGCGTCGGCCTCGGCGAAGCCGAGGTGGCGGCGGGCGCCGTGACGAAAGCGGTCCCAGTCCGGGGTGCGGCCCATCATATCGGTGACGACGCGCTGCCACTGGCCCAGCGATTCGCCGTCGATGAAGCCGATGTCGAATGCGAGATCGCAGCGGGCGACCGCGTCGACCACGTGAGCCATGAACTCCGCGTCCTGGCGGCGGTCGCAGTCCATCGAGAACTGGAGGGCGCGATCCATGATGTTGGCTTTCAGGTCGCCGCCGAGCGGGGAACGTTCGCCGAAGAACGGGCGGTAGACGCTGTTTATCCAGCGCTCGTCCATGACCAGGTGCGTCAGGTAGCCGGCGACGAAGGCGCGCGCTGAAGCATCGAGGCAGCCACCGGCGAGCGCCGGGTGCGCTTCGAAAAAGGCGGCGACGCCGTCCTGTTCGTCGAAGTTGTTGAGGTCGAAGAAGTGCGTACGCTCGCGCTCCCAGCGGGTGACGACACGGATATCAGGGGCTGTGGAGCCCAGGTACAAGCTGCCACGCTCGTCGTCGAGGAGATTCAGGCGCAGACCGTCCGCCACGTTCTTGGCGATGGCGGTGTGCAAAACAAGAGGGGGCATGATCAGAAGACCTCGGAGGCAATTGTATCAAACAGCCTAGGCGGGTTCGCCGGCGCGCTTGAGGGCGCCGATGACGTGATCGAACACTGTTCTTCCTGCGCCTTCGAGGCCCGCACCCGTTCGCCCGATGACACAGGTAGTCGAGCGGTAAAGGAGATCGATGGGCTTGAGGCGGTTCTCTCGCAGCGTTTTGCCGGTCTCGGTGCCTTCGATGAGAAGCTCGGCATCCTCAGGCACGAATCCCTCGGAGGCGCCAGCGATGGGCATGACCTGGTAGCGCCACAGGTGCCGGCTGCGGGCGTAGTAGTCGGCGGTGCCCATGAACTCGGAAGCGACGCGGATGCTGGCTCTTCCCTCCGCGCGCCAGCAGGCAAGCGCATCTTCTATCGTGTCCGCGGGAAGGTCTTCCGTGACCACGGCGGAGAGGTTGTACTGCCCTCGCTGCAGGTCGATGAGTTCCTGTACAGGACTGGAAGGAAAGCGGTGGAGGTGCTCCAGAAGGCAGTCCCTGCCTGTTACAGCTATGTCGAACTGGCCCAGGGCCACTAGCTGAGGCATATCGTGGGGGCGTACGACTTTCACCTCGAGGCCCTCGATGCCGCTGCCAGGCCGGCGCACGCAGGCCGAGTCGTCGTACCCGGCGAAGGAGAGGCCAGCATCCGCGAGGGCGCCGACCACGTGACGCTGCTGGTGGCCGTCCGGGACGGCCATGCGGATCGCCGTACGCCGGGACATTGTCTCCGCGCGCGCGCCGTTTGCGGGCAACGGCGTGGGCAGCGAGATTTCCGGACTGGACCCTGCCGTTGCGGCGCCCATCAGAGGTGCGACGACGGAAGCCATCTGCTTGCCGGCAATGCTTTTCGCGTTGCCGATGAGCCAGGCCGAGCCTGCCAGAAGCCGGTGGACCGGTTGCAGACCGTGCGCGCGAACCTCTTCTTCTCCCGCAGTGGAGATCACAACGGCATCGGCATCCTCGGGGGGGTATGCCTCGGCGGCGCCCCAGACCGACTGCACCCGGTAGCGGGGCAGGCGCGCCGCCATGGCAAACGCCTCCGCGAGGTTGGGGTAGTCGCTGGCGATGCGAACGTTGGCGAGCCCGGCGATGTGGCGCAGGCCCTCCTCGGCGCCGGCAGACGTCGCGACGTAGATGCCAAGGGACCCGATGCCCAGGTCGCATATGGGAACGATCGGCTGGTCGGGAAAGAGGACCTGCATCTCCTTGACCCAGGAGAGACTGCAGATACCCAGGTCGTAGTTGCCGAGGGCGACCTGGATAGGGATGTCACGCTCACGAAAGACGCGTACGCCAATATCATCCCTTCCACGGACAACCAGACGGTAGGCACGCGAACCTTCGCCGTAGCCCTCAACCTGGAGGCCCTGGGCGATGAGAACGCCGGCCAACGGCGATCTGAGATCGCCGGCGGGGAGGGCCAGCTTAATCACAAGCCGGCGTCCGCGAGCGCGGAGATTACGCGGGAGGTGGAATCAACCTGCGTCGGCGCACCGCCGTTGAGGCGCAGTGTGAAGCCCTCCCCGGACGCTATCACTTCGCATCCGGCAGCCGGCTCGGAGACGCCGGCGATCCGGAACGCTCGTCCGGCGGACCGAAGTTCCCCGGCTAAGGAGAAGGCGGCCGCCATAGCCGCTCTCTCCGGGCCCTGGGGGCGGATGAGGACTGCCCTGCTTTCCTGGAGACCGTCTCCGATCACTCGCGCGAGCACTTCCATCTCAAGTGCAAGACCCGAGGCCGGCACCCCGCTACCGCCCACGAGAGCGAGGAGCGAGTCGTAGCGACCTCCACCACCGACCTTCGCACCGTCGACGAAGAAGGTGAAGACGGGGCCGGTGTAGTACTCGAAATTCCGCACAAGGAGGGGCGCGATGGTGTGGTCCCGGCCGACATCGGCGAGCGTTTCGGAGACGGCGCGCAGCTCAGCGACCGGCCGCTCGATCTTGGGCACGGCGGAGCCGAGAGCGCTGAGAAGATTGTCGAGAAAGGCAATGCCGTCGCCCTCCATGGAGAGCAGCGACCGCACAGGGGCGCCGGCGCCGGGGATGCGGCCCGCGACCTCGTCGAGCACCGAGAGCTCCCCCTCAAGGATCCGGTCGTAAAGGGCGAGCTGCTCGGGCAGAGAGTAGCCGGCGCGCGACAGGACGGCACGCAGGATGCCGGGCGCGGAAAGCTTGACTGTGGCATCTACTCCCAGACGCCGGAGGACCTCGCCGGCGATGAGTACGAGTTCGATATCGCCTGCAGGCTGGGTGTCGCCGATGAGCTCGACGCCGCACTGCCAGTCTTCGCGGGACTCGTCGCCCTGCGCGAACCGGAGCACGTTCTGAACGTAGAAGAGTTTCCTCACGGCGCCGGCGTTTTCGTTTTCGACGTACAGGCGGGCAACCGGGATCGTGGAATCCGGCCGGAGGACGACGCGCTCGCCCGTCCAGCCATCCCAGTCCAGGA
>DASSZB010000106.1:0-7435 GCA_035702935.1 Dehalococcoidia bacterium | reverse complement strand
CTTCGGGATGTAGACGGGCACTCCCCCAAAGGCGTGGCTCCACTCGATCATCGATGAGTAGAAGTGCGGGTGCGATACCGATATCCCGGCCAGCCCGCCCAGCTCCCGCACGCGCTCGATCGTGGCGTCGTCAATGTACGTGATGCAGTCCCACAGGAAGTTGCCGTCCGGCGTGGTCAACAGCAGCGCGCGCTGGCCGATGGCCACCCGCGGCCGGGTGTCGATGCTCCAGAGCCCCGGCTCATCGCGCACCTCCTGGAAGCGGTTCTGATGGCCGGCATCGAGCATCGCTTCCAGCGTCGTCCACTGCTGCCCGCCCCAGCCGATGTACTGCCGCTCGTCCTCGCAGATAATGCATTTCTCCGGCGGTTCACGCGATTCGGCGTGCTGAGCGCCGCAGGTCACGCAGATAAAGTTGAGCATCGGCAAAAGGATACCAGAGTGACATATCAGAGAGGCCAACGAACCGGTGGACGGGTATATTTGGCGACACACCGTCGCCTACGTGGCGGGAGGGCCGGGCCCTGTCCCGGTCGAAGGGGCGACGGTCGCCGAACATCCCAGAAGGTGATATATTGCCGCTGAAAGAAATGGTCTGAAAGACAGATGCGTTTACCTCATCAGGATGGTGAGCGATTCGCCGGGCGCGCACCTATGGCTGCTCGCCGCGTGCTGCTCCGAACGAGCACGTTTCTTGCCCTCGCGGTTGTTTCATCAATCGCGGTCGTCGCCTGTGGCGACGGCGCGGAAGGGCCCGGGCAAGCGGACGTTCCCGGGCAACCCGGAAGCGCAGATGGTGCTACGAGTTCCCAGCCCGGTGGTGGTAGTAACGCTGGAAGCGGGTCTGATTTACCCTCCGTCTCCGAGAGAAAGATCGTGCGCAATTCAACGATCGACATCGCCGTCGAGAATATCTCTGACGCCGTCCGTAAAGTCGACGAGATTGCTTCCGCCGCACAGGGATATACTTCCGCCTCCACCGTAGAGGCTGGTTCAGATCCCTCAGACGGGGACGAATCGGACGACACGGCATCGGTGACCATACGTGTTCCCGCATCGTCCTACCCCTCTGTGATGAATCAATTACGCGACATCGCAAAGAGAGTCCTATCGGAGAACAGTCAATCCTCTGAGGTGACAGACGAATACACGGACCTTCAGGCTCGTCTACGGAACCTGACAGCAACAGAGAACAGCTATATAGAACTGCTCAGCAAAGCCCAAAACGTTACCGACATACTGGCCATACAAGAAAAGCTGGACCCTGTGCGTGGAGAAATCGAACAAGTGCAGGGTCGCATCAACGTGTTGAACGATCTAACGGACCTCGCCACAATTACGGTTCGCCTGCAACCCCCGACCGCAGCGCCTAGTGATCGCAACTGGGTTGAAGATGCCTGGCACGCCGGGTGGTCCGCCAGCGGAGTCGTGCTGTTCATTGTTGGCTCCGGCGTCATCATAGGTGCGGTACTCCTGCTTTGGATCGTCCCGCTCGGTCTGCTCGGATTGGCCGGCTGGCGGCTGTTGGGCCGAAGATTGACGGGTTTCTACTCGCGGCTCAAAACGGGCTTCGACAATGAGAGTCGTTCCAAGCCAGAGGCACCCTGACCAATCTCACCATCGACGCGTTACCTTCCTTCCACAAGGATGCACACTGGCAAGGGGATACTGTACGTTGGCCCCGCCGCCACCAAAGATGAAGGCGCGCCGGCGACGCTGCCACCGAAGTCCCGCTAGCACAGCAGCCGTGCGGATTATCGCTTCTCCAGGAGAAAGTACGGCGCCCGCCTTCAGAAGGCGGGCGCCGGCTAACTTGACCGTATGTTTGCGCTACTGCGAAGCGCTCCCCTTGCTGATCAGGAACAGGTACGCCGCCTCGAACGGGCTCTCGTCCGGCCGGTTGGCGAACACTATCACCGCGCCGTTCCGGTTCAGTCGGCTGGTGTCCAGGGACGCTGTGATCACCTCGTTCGTGCCGACGGGACTCCCGTCTATGTAGTCCCAGGCCTCTTCCACCAGCTGACCCCGCTCGTAGATCGGGTTGATGTACGCCGCGATCCAATCGTTGCTGAACAACCCGGTGGTGTGCGTCCAGCCGTCCAGCGTCCAATTGCCGGCGCCGGCCTCGAAGCCGTCGCTGAAACCGTCCACCTGCACGTCGTCTATGAACCAGCCCTTGCCGTTTACCGCCTCGTCCGTGAAGTACGAGAAGCGCACCAGGACGTTGGCCGCCGCCGGCAGCGTGAACGTGCCCTGCACCCAGCCGTCCGCTGTGCCGTCGGCCGTGTCCTGGTCCAGGCTGCTGCCCGTAATCACCTTGTCGCTGCTTTCCGCAGTGCCCAGGGCGTTAGTCCAGGCCGTTGAGTTGTTCGGGTTATTGCTGGTCCGCGTGATGTTGCCCGCCAGCTTCTCCCAGGTGGCCCCGCCGTCCGTGGAAGCCTCGACGAAGCCGAAGTCCCACTCCTCCTCGATATCGAACCACGTCTTGAAGTTCAGCGTCCCGCCTACCGGGGTGTTGAGCTGAAGCATGCGGTCCGTCAGCAGGTGCCCGCCGCCGCTGGCCACCTCCATCGTGCCTTCGATCGGCGCCACGCCGGACTCCTTCTCGCCGCGGATGAAGATGTTCATCGCCGGCTGAAACCCGTTGTAGCTCCCGAAGAGCCCAGCGTAAGGCTCCAGCGCCCCAACGGGGAACTCCACCGTGCCCGACTGGAAGCCACCGGTGTAGCGGCTGATCGGCAGATTGCCGTGGTGCCCCGCGCCGTAGATCTGGTTGATCCCCCGAGCGATGGACCAGTCGCCGAAACGGTCGCTGTGAAACGGTCGAAGGTCAATGTTGTCGTAACCCAGCGGGAACCCGCCTGCGCCCGTCTGCGACGGGTCGTCGAAGTAGTTCGCCAGCAGCCAGGCGTCGAACAGGTCGTTGAATTCGGCGCCCGTCGCGTTCTCCACCCCGGCGATGCCGTTTGCCTGCTCGTCGATCAGCGTCCGCGTCCAGGTGTTGTCCCAGACGCCGCCGGTCTGGCTCCCAAAGTTCTCCAGCAGGTACAGCTGGAACAGGTACGCCGCGCCGTAGTCCTCCAGGCCGCCGCCCCAGATCGTCAGGCCGTTCCTGTGGAACGCCAGGTAGTACACGATATGGCTGTCGGGGTGCGGGTAACCGTTCAGTAGCTCGGCGAGGTCCGCCATGCCTTCGTCGATCCACGAGTCCTCACCTGCGTCATGATCGTGGTGGATCAGGTGCTCCAGCTCGTGGGCCACAACCCCCTCGTAGAGGTACGGGTTGGCCACGTCGGCGCCGAGCCGGTCCTCCCAGTTGTAGCTGTCGATGAAGACCATGTTGCGGTCGAACTGCTCCTGGGGGCCGCTGGAGTAGAATCCAGCGATGTAAGACGTCGCCTCCGGGTCAAAGAACGCCTCATCGACGATGTTGTAGATCATCACATCGATGTTCTCGTTCCCCGCCGGCCGCTCCACATAGTCTCCGAAGTAGTGGACGTCCGTGTCCACGATGCCGTCCATCTGGCTCTGCAGGTACTCCAGCTGGTCGCACGTGATCGTGTTGTCATCCACCAGGGAGTCCAGGAAGTCCCATGCCACCCAGAGAGTGGCCTTGCCTGTAGCCGATGGCGACGTCTCCTTGAAGAAGACCACCATCTGGGACCCCGGGTTCGCAGGGTCGTTGCTGGTGAGCTCCAGCACCAGTGTCGTGTCGTCCCCGAAACACTGGGACTCCGTGGTAGCCGCTGCAGAGATGGCCGCAGCCGTCTCCGCGGCCGTAGGCTTATCCGGCGTGGGCCTGACCTTCACCCTCTGCGTCCCATCCATGGCGATGGGATCGAAGTGCCGGCTCGGCGCCGCCGCCGCCGCCGAGCTGCCCAACAGCAGGGTAAGCAGCACGAGAGAAGCGAGCGCGATAAGTGCACGCATGTACCAATCCCTCCTTGTACTCTACTCCGCCCGGGCGCCGGCCAATCCCGCTCGCTCGAGCGACCTGTGTACAGCGAGAGGGTGCCACTACGCCCCGTAATCTGTCAACCGCAACAGGTGTGAGAACGGAAGCAAATCTGTCGCGCTCTGCGTCGCAGTTGTGCGGGCGATACCCGTCGTTGAAAAATTCCCGGAGCCCTGGGTATTGACAAACGGCAGATATCTTCCTATTATTGCCGGCATGAGACGCAGGCCAGGCGTTCTACTGCCCATAGAGTTCTCTATTCTCGAAGCGGGGATTGAGCTCCGACTCCGGGGACCTGGGTACTTCCACGGTTTCCTCATCGCGAAGGAAATCAAGGAACGTGAGGGGGCGCGTCTCCTCACGGCCCACGGGACCCTCTACAAGGCGCTCGACCGCATGGAGAAAGCGGGCTTGCTGGAGAGCCAATGGGAAGACCCGGCAACCGCAGCCCTCGAAAGCCGGCCCAGGCGACGCTTCTACTCCGTGACTGCAGCCGGAGAAGCGGCGCTGGCCCGGGGTCGCGCAGGCTCGCAGAGAACGGGCACCGAGACGAGGAGAGGGCTGGCCACATCATGAGGTGGCCGCTTGACCTCGCGATTGCGCTGACCCGCTTCTGGGCGGCGGTGTACACGCGCGGCCTCCCCCCCGACGTCCGGGCCGAGCGCCGCGAGGAGCTCGCCTGCGACCTCTGGCACCAACAACGGCCCGCCAGCCTGGGGCGAGAGCCGGCGATCGGTACCGCTGTGGAAATCCTGGCCCGGTGCCTCGTTGGTATCCCCGCTGACATCACCTGGCGCCTCGAGACAGGTGCCTCTGCACGATCGAAAGGAACAAAACCCATGAACAACACACTGCCCATGAGAATCGGCTTCCTGGCCGCTCTGCTTCCCCTCGCCTTACTCACGCTTATGGGAGCGAGCTTCACGCTGGGCAAGGGCGACTGGGACAACACTACTGCGCACTGGCTCTGGCGATCGGCCTTCGTGGCCTGCCCGATAATCGGCGGCTTTGGCCTGTGGCTCTGCGCGACGCGGCCGAGGCTCGGAATGGTCCTGGTGGTGGTCGGCGTCGGCGCTTCGGCGTTCCTGATGCCGTGGATGGCGTTTATCACCGCCCCCATCGGACTCGTCATCGTTGCCTTCGCCATCAAGCGCAGCCGCGGTGCAACCGGAACCGGGGCCGGTCCCGCGGGCCCCGCCGGTTCGAGCCGGTGGAAGCAACTGCTGGCTGTCCTGGGGCTATCTATCGTCACACTGGTCGGGACGGCACTATACGCCTTCTCGCTCGAGGAGTGGGGCGATACGCGCACGGTAATCTTCAACCTCGTCGGCCTTGCGGCGGTCACGGCGCTCATCTACGCATCCGCCCTGCTCCTATCCGACCTGCGCAAAGGCTCCGGCCGCCGGCAAACTGCCTGATCGCAGACAGAACACGGGGGCGAGGGGCTCCCTCCCCCCCGCGCGTTCCTTCCTCCATGTGACATATGTCATAGATGGGCGGCCGCGCACGTAAGACAATGGCGGCGAAGACCACGGGAAGGAGGAAAGCTATGGACTTCTACTACAACGACCTGATGGCCCAGATGGAATCCGAACGCCGCCTGGCAGACCTCCACCGGGACGCGAAGCGTCCACTAGCTCCCGCACCGGTTAGGCCCCGCCAGACCAGGGGATGGACCAGGGAGTTTGCCGCATGGGTCGCCGCCAGGGCGAAGATCGGCGACGGCTTCATGGCCCGGACGCCGATGAACCCGTAACCAGCAGCCGAACAAGCGAACGCCCCGGGAAATCCCGGGGCGTTTTACTGTCCGCTGTGAGCTGCAGGCTGCCGGCTAAACCTCCAGCGCCTGCGCCACCAGCTCGCGGTGGAAGTCCCCGTCGCCCCACATCAGCTCCATCCACTTCTGCCGGCGGAAGTACAGCTGGATCTTGTACTCCTTCGTGAAGCCGATGCCGCCGTGGATCTGCTGCCCGTGGGCAACCACCCGCCGCGAGGCGTCCGACGTCCACGCCTTTGCCATGCTGATCATTAGGTCCGCGTCCGGCTCGCCCTCCTGCAGGCTCCATGCGGCCTTGTAAGTGATGAACCGCGAGCCGTCGACGTCGATGACCGCGTCCGCCAGCTTGTGCTGGATCGCCTGGAACGACCCGATCGGCCGCCCGAACTGCACGCGCTCCTTGGCGTAGTTCAAAGTAGTGTCGAAATCCATCTGTGAGAGGCCCACCAGGTATGCGCAGGCTGCTACCGTAGCCACCTTTTGCGTCTTCTGCACGATCGGCCAGCCCTTGCCCTCCTGGCCCAGCATGTTCTCGGCGGGAACCTTCACGTTCTCGAACGTAACTTCTGACTGCTTGTCGGCGGCGATCGTCTTCAACTGCTCGAACTTGATCCCCGGCGCCTTCGAGTCGACGAAGAAGAGCGTGATACCGTCCTCGCCGCTGCCACCCGTCCGCGTCACGACGATCATCCTGTCGCTGACGTGCGCATCGGGCACGAAGAGCTTGGTGCCGTTGAGGACGTAGTCGTTGCCCTCTTTCTTCGCGGTGAGCGTGACGCCATCCGCCGTCCACTTGGCGGAGGGCTCGGTCAGCGCCATGGTCATGATCAGCTCCCCGGACGCGATCTTGGGCAGCACCCAGTCCTTCTGCTGGTCCGTGCCGGCTTCCATCACCGGCACGCCGCCGAGCACCACCGTCGAGATGAACGGGCCCGGCACCAGCGCGCGGCCGAACTCCTCGAGGAGGACGACCAGCTCGCACAGGTTCATGTCCGTGCCGCCGTACTTCTCGGGAATAATCAGGCCCATCCAGCCCTGCTGCGCCATGCCCTTCCAGAGCTGCGGCGAGTATCCTTTCTCGTCCTCTTCCATCTCGCGGACGAGGCTTTCGGGACATTCCTTCTCCAGGAAGTCCCGCGCGAAGTTCTTGAGCATCTCTTGCTGTTCGTCTAGACCCAGGTCCATTTAAGACGTTCCTCCTTCTGGTTGTGAACTGGCGGCAGGCAACTCCGCCATCGGGATCAACTTCTTGGCGACGGGATCCACGGCCAGGGCAAAACCCTCCAGCGTGTAAGCTCCCAGCAACGTCTGATCGTCGTCTTCTCCAAATACACAAAGCGTGTGAATTGTCCGGCTGTCGAGCCGGATAGCTGCTTCAGTCCGGCCACGCCGGATGCGCTGACCGTTCGCCAGCACGAAATCGAACTCTTCCGTGGGTGACAGTCCCAGCTCTTTGAGCACTCTGCCGGGCACCCACGTATAGACCGAGCCCGTATCGACGAGTGCGTACATTCCCCGAAACGGTCCTTCCGGCGTCGCCGCCAGTTCGATGCGCTGCTTGAATGTCCCCACCTTCTTGGTTCCTCGTGCGTGGGCCTTCGGCGAATTCGATCTGCGCGACCCTGTCGCCTTCATGATAGCCCTCTATCCCCTCGGATTCCTGTTGATCACCGTACGACGTCGGTTGCGTAGTTCGCCATCGC
>DASSZB010000014.1:0-5050 GCA_035702935.1 Dehalococcoidia bacterium | reverse complement strand
AAGGTGGCCGAAGCCGTGCTGGAAGCCGTTCGCGAGGAGCGCTTCTACATCCTCACCCATGAGGAGACCAGGGCCCGGCTGCGCGCCAAGTTGGAGGACCTCCTGGAGGGCCGCAACCCGCGACTGGTCGGCTAGGTTCCGGACGCTCGTCCCAGGATTGCCCGTAGGGGCGCAGCACCCATCCAAACGAACCGAGCCCATTGACCCGGACCGTCATCACCCGTCCGCACGCCGTCTCCCACCACCCGTGTGCTGCGCCCGGGCGCCCCGCCGGCTACTCCCGGCTGGCAATCACTACGGCACAGCCCCCGCGATAACCAGGGTCAGGCCGCCGCTCGCGTCCGCACCTTGTGCAGCCCGCTGCGGCCGATGCGTTCTACGCCCACGATCTCAATGCCTTCGAGGTCCGGTCGCGTAGTGTAGTGCTTCTGCAGAAGCCGCCCCAACGGCTGCGCCGCGATAACGCCGAGCAGCGCCGCTACCATCGCACCCGAGAGCCCGTCCAGGCGCCCCGCGCCGCTTGACCGCCGCCCCATGGCTGCCGCTGCGTATGCGCCACCGCCGGCCAGGACTCCTGCCACCACCAGGTTCGTCCCGCACAGGGGCGAGACCGCCAGGTGCGCTTCCCCGCGCTGCAGCCGTGCCAGGGCCTCCGCGGCGAACTCACGTAGCCTGTCCGTGGCCACGTTCCCCCACACGAAGAAGCCGTCGGGCGAGGCGCGGCCCACGACGCGCATCGGTCCCTGCCGCCCCAGCATCACGGCGATAGTCGCGTGCTCCAGCGCGTGGTTCCGGCGGACGGCGTCAATCGTTCGTTTCAGCAATTGTCCTGCTCCTCACATGGCTCAGGGGCATCCCCTGGAGCCTCAGCCGGTTGCCCACTCTCCGTGGTTCAGGGCCCCAGCCCTGAGCTGCCCCTACGCGTCCAGTATATCCCCTGCCGAGCGGGGCATCGCTGTTACGAAGGTGCCATCCAGCCCACCGCCGCGTCGGCAGTGGCGTAGCCGGCCCCCTGGGCAATCCGCACCCGAAATCCGGTCGGCGAGACGAGGTCAAGACTGGGATCCCCGGTGTTCGCGAGGTCCGGCCCGCTCCAGTTCGTCACAGCCAGGTACGCGGCGTCGGGCGACCACAGGCGGGGTATGTCGAAGCCGGAGACGGGCTCGGCGAGGAACTGGGGCTGGGCCAGTTGCAGCGGAACGATCACCGCGCCGCCGGCATGGCCGCCGAAGGGCAGGACGCCCACCGTGATGTGATTGCTGTCCGGGTGCCAAACCGGGCCCAGGCGATTGCCGTGGGGCAGCCCGTCCTCCTGGATAGGGGTGACGGCCATGCTCTTGAGGTCGGCGATGGAAACGCCGCTGACGAACTCGCCGTCGACGAGGCCGCTGGAAGCGAAAGCCACCTTGTGCAGGTCGCCGCTAAGGCTGAAATCGGAAGCCGCCGCATCCGTGAGCTGGAGGACGAACTTCGAGTTAGGCGTTGGAGTCGGTGTTGGCGGTGGAGTGGGCGCCTCCGGGTCCGGCGTCGGCGCGGCCGGGTCCGGTGTGGGTGTCGGCGTCGCCGCCGGGTCCGGCGTGGGCGTCGCCTCCTTGGCGATCGATTCCGTCGTCGCGGGGAAATAAGCGCCTACCAGCGTAGCCCCCTGCAGGCCCCCGTTCACCTGGACGAAGTATAGCGAGCGGTTGTCGTCCGCCCAGCCAATGGGGATGAACGACCGCACCTGGCTGTACTTGGCCTTGAGAATCGTCTTGATCGGGTCTTCCGGTACCGGTGTCGGCCGCGGCGTCTCGCCCGAAGGGACAGGTGTGGGTTTCTTCGTAGGCGTGGGGGTGGGTTCGCCTTCCAGTGGTTCGCGCTCGATCTTCGTGTAGACGATGCTGACGTCAGCCGCGAGGATCTCGGGTCCGGCCAGGCGTCTGAGGAACAGCAGCTGCCCGTCCGGCGACCAGAGCGGGCGGAACGTATAGTCGACCCCCTTCGTAACCAGCCGCGTCGAGCCTCTTTTCAGGTCCAGCACGTAGGCTTCCGCCTGGGACGACTCCTCGCTGACGGCCTCCGCCGGGAGCGAGAGGTAGGCCATCATCCTTCCGTCCGGGGATAGTGACGCGACGATGCCGTGACCTTCCCGGTGTGCGATCGTCACGACCTTCTCGCGCTGGGACGGGTCGCTGGGCAGAATGCGCCAGAATATGTCCTCCGCGTTGCCATGCTCGCGAAAGACGAAGCGGTAAGCGGTGTCGGGCGGCGCCGGCGTCGGTGTGCCGGTTTCGGCCGGCGTGCTCGTTGGCGTTGGCGTGGGGGTCCCGTCGCCGTCGCCCCCACCGCACGCCGCCACGAATAGGGATGCCGCGATCAGGGCGCCGGCGAGGATGCGGGCACGGGCCGACCCGGTAGCTGCGAAGCGCATGCGACTCTACGGCGAGATGGAATCTTCTTCCAGCGTCTGGTGCCGCACTTCCTTGATTCGGCGGTAAAGCCAGAAGCCGGCTGCGGCAGCCACGACGATGGCAATAGGAACGGAGACGGGGCGGAAATAGGGCAGGATATCCTCCCAGTTCTCGCCCAGGTGGTACCCGCCCCAGGCCAGCGCCACCGACCACGGGTAGGCGCCGATGAAGGTCAGCGCGGTGAAGCGAAAGACGTTCATCCGCGCGATGCCCGCCGGCAGGCTGATGAACGTGCGGATCACGGGCATCAGGCGGGTCGCAAAGACCGTGATCTCGCCGTACTTCGAGAACCAGCGGTCCGCCCAGTCAACATCCTTCTTGGTGATCAGGACATAACGGCCGTACTTGAGGAGCAGTGGCCGTCCCCCGATGAGTCCCGCGTAGTAGGCCACCAGCGAGCCGATGGTGTTGCCCAATGCCCCGAAGAAGCCGGCCAGCAGCAGGTACTCCAGGCCGTGGCCGCGGTCCTTGACGAGAAACCAGCCCGCCAGCGGCATGCTGACCTCTGACGGGAACGGGATGCACGCGCTCTCAATGGCCATCAGGAAAATGACACCCGGCCAGCTGACGGCATCGTATAGGTCGCGGGCGAATTCTACGAGAGCGTCTTCTATGCCGAGCAGGGGAGGGCCGCCTTGGTTACCGGGAACTGCATCTGGTGTCCAGTATAAGGAACGGCCGGAAGAGGCGAAACGTTCCGCTTGCTACTCATTGCCCTTCACCCATTGTGAAAGTGTGCACATTGCACATTCAAAAGCGATAGGCTACAATAACCAAAGTTATGTTCGATACCCGATCTCAGCAATACGGGTCTGCACCGGCCCCCGCAACCACGCCCCGCTTTCTTCACGGACCTGCTGAGAGTCCGTCCACGGAGGTCTTTCCCCTTCTCGACTCGTAGCCTCGTCTAGTGCGCCGGGACCGTCACGCGCTGTAGCGCTACCCGGATGCTTTCCCCCCACGGGCGCCACTCCGCCCCCAAATTCTCACTCTTATGTATCCAATCCTTATTGCCTTGCTGCTTGCCGCCTGCCTGTTCGACCCCTGGTCGCACGTCGATGACGTCGTCTTCCCGGCGGGCGCCGCTCACACTGAGGACGTGCGGCAACAACCAGACCCGGCCCTGTACGCGTCCAGCTCACTACGCCTGGCGCAACTCTTCGTCAAAGAATCTCGCGCCGCCACGCCCTCCCCCCCGCCGCCCCCCCCCAGTCCAACGCCGGCGCCAACGCCGGAGCCCACACCCGTTGCCACGCCCGAACCTACACCCGCGCCTACCATCCCGGCATACATGCTGCCTCCGGAGGAACTGAAGGCGCTGATCTGTTCGTACGCCTGGCCCTGCGAGGAAGCCCTGCGCGTGAAGTGGTGCGAATCCGGCAACCGCTGGGACAGGATCGGATTCGGCGCCAACTACGGAGGGTTCCAGATCAACGCTGTCCATGCCTCCAAGATCCCCGACTTCTGGACCTCCTGGATGGACCCGGCCAAGAACACGGCCTGGGCTTTCGACATCTGGTCCCGGCAGGGCTGGAAGCCCTGGGCCTGCCGCCCGGCTTAGACCCGCCCCGCGATTGACAGAACCCTCGCCCCGGGCGGTATCTTCTGCCCATGCAGGCCGGCAAGCTCCCCAACGAACTGCTCGCCCGGCTGCTGGCCAAGGTGCAGCCGCGCGATCCGCGTGTCATCCTGGGGCCGGGGATCGGCCGCGACGCCGCCGTCATTGATACCGGCGGCCCGAAGCTGCTCGTCGCCAAGACTGACCCCATCACCTTCGCCGCTGACCTCATCGGCTGGTACGCCGTCAATATCAACGCCAACGACATCGCCTGCATGGGCGCCCGCCCCGCCTGGCTGATGACCACAGTCCTCCTGCCTGAGAGCTCTCCTCCCGAACTCGCCGAGACCATCTTCAACCAGGTGCTCGATGCCTGCGCCGCGCTCGGTACGGAGCTCGTGGGTGGCCACACAGAGATCACCTACCGGCTCGATCGGCCTATCGTCGTGGCCGCTCTGCTCGGCGAAGTCGAGCGAGAGCGGCTCGTAAGGCCGGAAGGCGCCCGCCCAGGCGATGCGCTGATCCTGACCAAGGGCATCGCCATTGAGGGCACGGCCGTGCTGGCAAGGGAGGCCCCCGACACGCTTTCCGGCCTCGGAATGACCGCGGCAGAGATCGCGCAAGCGCAGCGATGCCTCTTCGAGCCGGGGATCAGCGTGCTCCCAGAGGCGACGGCCGCCTGCGACGCCGTACGCGTGCACGCCATGCACGACCCGACCGAGGGCGGGCTGGCCACGGCCCTGTACGAGATGGCTCAAGCCTCGGGTTGCGGCATCTCCGTGGACGCCGCCGCCATCAAGGTGCTGCCCATCACGCGGCGGTTGTGCGAGGCCGCCCGCCTGGACCCTCTCGGCCTGCTGGCTTCCGGTGCCCTGTTGATCGCGGTCGCGGAGGAGGATGCTGAGCAGGCGATATCCGCCGTCCGCGCCGCAGGCACCAGCGTTGCCCGCATCGGCAGCATCCAGCCCCCGGGCGGCGGCGTTATAATGAATGGCGATACCAACGGTAGACCGTTCCCCCGCTTCGCCAGGGACGAGGTTGC
>DASSZB010000289.1:0-2786 GCA_035702935.1 Dehalococcoidia bacterium | reverse complement strand
GTGCCGGAGCCGACGATGTCGCGGTTTTTCCGCCATTCGCTACCGTAGTGCCCCTGGATTGGGAAGAACTGGTCGTCGCGAAAGACGATGGCCATGAGGCGGCCCAGGGTCGCGTCCTCCATGAGCGACTTGAGCACGGTGAGGATCGGCGAGTGGCGCAGGATGAGGCCGAGGCGGATCATGGCCCGGATGGCACGGGAATGGAACCGGCCCCGGAGGCCGCAGCCGATCAGACCGATGTTGAGTGTCAACGCGGAGTGAGCCGCTCTATCCGGCGGGCTGCGGTACTGAGTGAAGACAGGTGCGGAGGGCTTCGCTGACGAATTCGGCCTGGGAGTCGCGACGTTCGCCGGAGGTCGCTCCATCCGTCGTGTACCGGCCCAGTAGATTGTCTTCGAAGGCCATGAGGATGGTGTAAATGATCTGCCGGGCGAGCGTGGGCACGGCTGATTCGGCGACCTCCCCCTTTTCGGCGTAGCGTCCGAGCACGACCCGGAGAGCCTTTTCCCAGAGGTCGATCAGCCGGCGGTATTGGTCGCCGGCGGATTCATCCCCGCCGAGGCCCTCCATGATGATCAGGCGCAGGAAGTCCCGGTTGTCGTCCATAAGGTTGATGGCGCCGCGGGCCATCCAGACAACGGTCTCGGCTACCGGCAGGTCGGCAGTCAGGCGCTCGAGGTTCTGCAGGCTGTGAAGGAAACCCCGTTCCTCCACGAGCGCATCGAGCAGCTCGCGCTTGGACTCGAAATGATAGTAGATGGCCGCATCGGTGATGCCGGCCTGACGGGCGATGTCGCGGACCGTCGTCCGCGCGAAGCCGCGCTCTGAGAACAGGCGGAGGGACGCGTCCAGGATCTGCTGCCTGGTGTGGGGTCCCCTGCGGGTACGTTTAGCGGCGTTTGGACGTATGGCCACGGTCTCTCCCTAGTAATCCAGCTGGGTGAGGAGGTGGGCTAAAGCTTAGCGCCTGCCAAGCTGCCTTAGTGGAAGGTAGCACCGGCCGGGGCGACGGTCAATTTACCGCAGAGGTCTAGTACGGCGTTACGAAGCGGGCCAGCGGCAGTTCTGTGTCCATTTCGCAGTAGGCGGCCGAGATGACGTTCCTGACCGGGAGCACACACCAGGGGGACTCCGCGGCTGGGAATTCGACGCGACCTAAGCCGCGCCCGGCTGTATTCACCGCGTAGTCGGGGTCGATCTGGACCAGTTGCACGAGGTCGTGTCGCTTATCCTCTTCCAGTGATGGAAAAAGCCGGAGGTTGAGCACGGGATCGAACCGCACGAGCGCGGCCTCGACGGGCTCCAGTTGATGTAGCTCGATGCTTGTGAGCAAGCCACCATCAGCCTCCACAGTGGCGGCTGTGCCATCGCTGCTGAGGTTGATCGCGCCGGGAGCGCAGGGGTAGCCCCAGACCTCGCGCAGGGCGGCCATCGCCGCGGCGCTGCCGGTGACGGCCTGGAGTGTGAGGGCGCGGATGAAGAAGCCGGCGCGGCAGCCGAGATACTGCGCCGCCAGCGAGAAGGGCCCAATGGGCGTCTCGGGGTATTCGGCGACTGTGATGATGGCGTACGGCGGGGAGGAGCGCGTGAGCCTGGCGGGAAGCCACGCGAGGAGCGGCTCCGCGTCGGTCTCGTACATCACTTTGAGAACGCGGGCACCGGGGAGCTTCCATGGCGGGGGCGCGTAGAGCGGGGCGACGGCCGGCGTGGTGTGCGGTAGGCGCGGTTCGGTGAGCCTGCCCTGGTCCGGCATGGGTCAGGGCATCGTCGCTTCGGCGAGACTGCCGGCGGCCTGGGGCTCAGGGCTGGGGCCCTGAGCCACGGAGCTATCGAGTGCCGGCATGACGTGTTCGGCGAAGAGGCGAAGCGAGCGGAGGACGCGCTCCTGGGGGATGACCTCGGCGGTGTTGATGATGAAGATCATGCGGTCGACGCCTATCTCTTCCCAGAGCTTGAGCTGCTTGATGACCGTCTGGGGGCTGCCGATAGCCATGCCCTCGCGGACCGCGCCGCCGCCACCCGGGGCTTTTTCCTCCGTGCCGGCGCGGAGGGAGAAGAGGAGGCCCGGCGTCCGGTATGCCGTGGTTGGGTAGACGGAGCCGATGCCCACGAGGTGCGCCGCCAGGTAGGCGAAGGTGTAGGCCAGTTTCGTGCCCCAGGGCTGCGCCTGTTCGTCCGTGTCGTCGACGTGGAGGAAGGTCACTCCGTTGACCTGGTCGTTGACGAACTCGCCTGCGGGCTCGCAGCCCTTGATCGCGCGCCGGTAGTCCTCCACCCGCTTCCGGTACTCCTGTGGCGTACCGATGGAGACGCCAAGACAGCCGATGCCCCGCTCCGCGGCCTGGACCGCGGTCTCAGGACTGGAGACGGCGACCCAGAGCGGCGGGTGCGGTTTCTGGACGGGCTTGGGCAGGACGGCGCGCTCAGGCATCGAGAAGTGCTTGCCCTCCCAGGAGAAGCGTTCTTGCGTCCACATCTTCGGGATGGCGTGCACGGCCTCGTCCCACATCTCTTTCGTGAGGTCGGGGTCGCAGCGGAAGCCGCCGAGCTCGGTCCAGGTGGCCGAGCGGCCGGTGCCGAACTCCAGGCGACCGTTGGAGATTATGTCGAGAGCTGCTGCCCGCTCGGCGCAGCGCACCGGGTGATTGAAAGGGGGGAGGACGACGGCGATGCCGTGGCCGAGACGTATGCGCTGGGTGCGGGCCGCGGCGGCGGCGAGGAAGACCTCCGGCGCCGAGCAGTGCGAATACTCTTCCAGGAAGTGGTGCTCTACGGCCCATGCCTGG
>DASSZB010000270.1:0-3972 GCA_035702935.1 Dehalococcoidia bacterium | reverse complement strand
GGTGCCCTAAGCGGTCACTGTCTCCGGGATGATGCTTACTTTCTTGCGGCCGTCTTTGCTGTAGGGAGCGAACTTCACGCGGCCGTCAGTCTTCGCGAAGATCGTGTAGTCGCGGCCCATGCCCACGTTCAGGCCGGGGTGAATCTTGGTGCCGCGCTGGCGGACGATGATCGTCCCCGCGAGGACCACCTGTCCGTCGTAGCGCTTGACTCCCAGCCGCTGGCCGTGAGAGTCGCGGCCGTTCTTGGCGCTGCCGCCGCTTTTCTTGTGGGCCATTTCTACTCTCCCTCGGGTGTCTCTTCGGTCGCGGCCTTCGCCGTCGCCTTTGGCTTTGCCGCCCGCGCGCCCCGCGGCTTCGGTGCCGCTTTGGCGGGCCCGGTCTCAGGTACAGCCGGTGTCCCGGCTTTTGGCGTGGCTACCCGGGCGCGGCGCGGCTTGGGCGCCGTTTCCGGCTCGGTAGCTGCCGCTTCGCCTACGGGCGCCCCGACGGCTTCCGCTGCCGGCTCCTCCGCCCTGGCGGCGGGCTTCTTGCGGGCCGGACGCTTCGGTTTCTCGGCGGCTTCTACGACTTTACCGTCGGAAACGATCTGCTTGATGGCCAGGCGCGTGAAGTCCTGGCGGTGACCGTAGCGCCGGCGGTAGCGGGTCTTGTTCTTGTACTTGAAGACGAGGATCTTCTTGTCGCGGCCGTGCTCGAGAACCTCAGCCACCACAAGGGCCCCATCGACGACGGGCGTGCCGACGCGAACGTCGCCGGTGCCGCCGAGCAGCAGGACGTCCTTAAGCTCGACTGTGCTGCCGACTTCCGCCTGGATGCGGTCAACGTCCAGGACCTGGTCGGCTTCGACTCGGTATTGTCTTCCGCCCGCGCGGACAATCGCGTAAATGGGAATCCTCCTGGGTTTGGTGGATGGGCACGTGCCGTACAGGCAGGCCCAAAGATCGATTCTATCCGGCAGCCCCGTTTGTGTCTAGGTGAAGGGTTACACTTCGGGGTCGACGCTGGAAGGAGCGTCCCAGGCCAGACCGGGCTGGGGCGGCGCCGGCGGAGCTGCCTTTGGCTGCGCTTCGTCGCTCTCCTTGGTTGTGGGCGGCATCTCGTCGTCCGTGTGAGTCTTGCCCTGGAGACCGGAGCCGGAGAGCACCGCGGTCAGCGCCTCGCCCTCGATAGTTTCTTCCTCGAGCAAGACGTTGACGATGGAATCGAGCTTGTCGCGGCTCTCGGTAAGTATCTTCTTGGCAGCGTGGTAGGCGCGATCGATGAGCTGGCGGACCTCCTCGTCAATCTCCTCGGCCACTTTCTCGCTGTAATTGCGCTGTTCAGAGATCTCGCGGCCCAGGAAGACAAGCTCTTCCTTGCGGCCAAACGTCCGCGGGCCCAGCCGCTCGCTCATGCCGAATTGGGTGACCATCTGGCGCGCCAGGCGGGTGGCCCGGTCGATATCGTCCTGCGGGCCGGTAGTGGCCTCGCCGAAGACGATCTCCTCGGCGACGAGACCGCCCATAGTTGCTGCCAGCATGTCCTGGAACTGGGAGCGCGAGTAGAGGTGGCGGTCTTCCTCCGGCAGAAAGCGCGTGAAGCCGCCGGCCATACCGCGGGAGACGATACTGATCTTGTAGGGCGGGTCTGCGTTCGGGAGCAGGTAACCGACGAGAGCGTGGCCGCCCTCGTGGTAAGCGATAATCTCGCGCTCCTTCTTGCTAATGACGCGGCTGCGGCGCTCCGGCCCCGCGATCACGCGGTCGACCGCCTCGTCCAGTTCAGGCATCGTGATCTTCTTCTTACCGCGGCGGGCGGCCAGAATCGCCGCCTCGTTGACGAGGTTGGCGAGATCGGCGCCCGAGAAGCCTGGTGTCTGCTTGGCCAGGACCTCCATGTTCACGGTTCCGTCCAGGGGCTTGCCCTTGCTGTGCACCTCCAGGATCGCCTTGCGGCCCTTGATGTCGGGCCGGTCGAGCACGACCTGGCGGTCGAAGCGGCCGGGACGGAGGAGGGCCGGGTCCAGGATGTCGGGTCGGTTGGTGGCGGCCACGACGATGACGTTCGTGTTCGTGTCGAAGCCGTCCATCTCCACCAGGATCTGGTTCAGTGTCTGCTCGCGCTCGTCGTGGCTACCGCCGAGGCCTGCGCCGCGGTGGCGGCCGACGGCATCGATCTCATCGATGAAGATGATGCACGGGGAGTTTCGCTTGGCCTGGTCAAACAGGTCGCGCACTCGCGAAGCGCCGACACCGACGAACATCTCGACAAATTCGGAACCGCTGATCGAGAAAAACGGGACACCCGCCTCACCGGCGACTGCCTTGGCGAGGAGCGTCTTGCCGGTGCCGGGCGGGCCCACCAGGAGCACGCCCTTCGGGATTCGCGCCCCCAGGGCGGCGAACTTCTCCGGGTACTTCAGGAACTCGACAACTTCCTTCAGTTCCTCTTTGGCCTCTTCCACCCCGGCGACGTCAAGGAAGGTGACGCTGGGCCGGCTGCCGCTGAACATGCGGGCGCGGCTCTTGCCGAAGTTCAGTGCCTGGTTGCTGGAGCCCTGCGCCTGGCGCAGGAAGAAGAAAAGGACTGCGATGATGAAGATAATGGGGAGGAACTGGAGCAGAATGCCGAGTACGTTGCCCCACTGGCTGGGCTTGGATATCTCGACCTTCGGATATCCGGCATCTCCCGGCTCCAGGCCCGCATCGCTCAATACCTGGCGAACGCTGTCGCCTTCCTCCATCGTGGTCTTGTAGGTGAAGTCGTCGCCCTCGAGGTCGTATTCGAGGTCGTTTCCATCGACTTTTACCTTGGTGACGTGACCAGCCTTGGCCTCAGAGATGAAATCGCTGAGGGACTGTTCCTGCTTACCGTCGCCGCCGCTACCGAGGACGAAGGTAAAAACAATGGCCACGATGGCCACCAGGATGAGAAGGTAAATAAAACTGTTGCGAAGCCAGCGTCCGTACATTCAAACCATCCCCGAAAGATGATTGCGGGTAGGCGAATTACCCCTTGGTCTTGCCCAGGGCGTGCCTACCCGTCACATCAACGATTATATCACAAGCCCTTCTGTCCGCCGCCCTACACAGACAGGGACGAACACCCCTGCCAATCGGTTACACCGCTGCGCTAATCTTCCTCCGAAGCGAGTTTGCCGGACTGTGCCCAGTTCTCGCGGGGAATGTCCTCGAAGACGATGATCGTAGCGTCGGCGGTTGTGTGGGCAATGTTGACCATGGCGTCCGTAATGACGCGCGCCAACTCCTTCTTCTGGGCAAGGGTGCGGCCGGTCCACATCTCGACTCTAACTATGGGCATCCTTCTCCTCCGCTTGCACGTGTGAGCGTCCTGTTCCAGTGACTCGTGGCCCAAATTAGGGGTGGGCGGGCAGCCTGTCAACCAGAAATGTTCATAAGCGCCCTTAATCGCCAGGCGCGCGTTGACAGTGCGCGTGTCGCGTACCTAGCATCGAGACAAGAGACGACATGCGGAACCGGCCGACGTTTGCTGCTGAACGGCTGCTCTGGGAGCAGGGGGTTGGCGTCGTGGCTGGAGTGGACGAGGTGGGCCGTGGGCCGCTCGCCGGGCCTGTGGCCGCGGGTGCCGTGGTCTTGCCGCAGGGCGCGCGCTTTCGCTGGCTCTCCCGGGTGCGGGACAGCAAGCAGTTGATGCCCGATGTGCGGGAAGAACTGGCCGGCCGCATCTGGGAGGGAGCGGTAGCGGCCGCCGTGGCGTTCATCCCCGTCGAGGCCGTGGACCGCATCGGTATCGCCGAGGCCTCGCGCCAGGCCATGCTCGCCGCTGTCGGGGACCTCCGTACGCGGCCCCAGCACCTGTTGATCGACGCCTTTCAATTGCGGGCGTGCAACCTCGGGCAGACTCCGATTATCCGAGGAGATGCGACCTCGCTGTCGATAGCCTGCGCCTCCATAATCGCCAAGGTGGCGCGGGACCGGTTCATGGATGTACAGGAGATTCTGTACCCCGGC
>DASSZB010000230.1:0-6330 GCA_035702935.1 Dehalococcoidia bacterium | reverse complement strand
AACCAGCCGACCAGTTTTACGGCGACCGCTCCGGGGGTGTCGAGGATGAATTCGGCAACCAGTGGTGGTTCGCAACCCACATCGAGGACGTCCCGCCGGACGAGATGGAACGCCGCGCCGCAGAAGCCATGCGGGCCGGCCAGGCCGCCAGCACCAGCGCCTAGCGGCACCGCCGATCACAAACGTAGGGGCGAGGCACCCGTCTGCGTACTGGGTGCCTCCGTCCCGAGCCTGGCCTCGCCCGGGCGCTCCGCCACACGCCGGCTCCGCCTATCACCGCAACCCGCCCTCGGCCTATAATCCGTGTTGCTGACATGACATGGGAACGTGAGCTCGAAGAGGTCCGTCGCAGACGCGAACTCGCCAGGGAGATGGGCGGTTCGGAACGCGTCGCCCGCCACGTCGCCGAGGGACGCACTCCCGTCCGCGACCGCATCGACCAATTGCTGGATCCCGCATCGTTCCGGGAGGTCGGCTCCCTCGCCGGCCGGGTGGAGTACGACGAGGAGGGGCGGATCACGAGCTACACCCCCTCCAACTTCGTCACCGGCCTGGGGACGATAAACGGCCGGCGCGTTATCGTCGGCGCCGACGATTTCACCGTGCGCGGCGGCGCCGCCGACGGCGCCATGGGCAACAAGATGGGCTGGAGCGAGAAGACCGCCCGCGAGCTACGCCTACCCGTCGTACGGCTCGTCGATGGCACGGGCGGAGGCGGAAGCGTCAAGACCACCGCCACGCTCAGGCGCTCGTACGTGCCGGCCAACCCGGAGTGGGACGTCTCCGTGGAACTCCTTTCGCTGGTGCCGGTTGTGGCGGCGGCGCTGGGTCCGGTCGCGGGGCTTGGCGCTGCCCGCGTCGCCGCTTCGCATTTCTCGGTGATGGTGCGGGGGTCCAGCCAGCTCTTCGTGGCCGGCCCGCCCGTCGTACGACGCGCCTTCTCGCACGATGTCGACAAGGAGGCGCTCGGTGGCTCCCATATCCACACCCACGGTAGCGGCGCCGTCGACAACGAAGTCGCCACTGAAGCGGAGGCGTTAGAACAGATCCGCCGGTTCCTGTCATACATGCCTTCATCGGTCTGGGAACCGCCTCCGGTCATCGAGTCCGCGGACGAGCCGGGACGCCGCGAGGAAGACCTCATCTCGATCGTGCCGCGCGACCGCCGCAAGCCCTACAACATGAGACGGATCATCGATCTCGCTGTGGACGCGGGCTCCCTCTTCGAGATGGCGCGGCACTTCGGCCCCGCGCTCATAACCGGGCTCGCCCGCCTGGACGGCGTTCCCGTGGGTGTAATGGCAAATGACCCCGCCGTCATGGCCGGATCAATTGACGCTGCTGCAGCCGACAAGATGACCCGGTTCGTCGATCTCTGCGACACGTTCCGCCTGCCGGTCGTGAACTTCGTCGATAACCCGGGATTCCTCGTCGGCACCGAGGCCGAGAAGCAGGGCACCATCCGCAAGGGCGTACGCGCCCTCGCAGCCGTCTACCAGGCGACGACGCCCTGGTGCTCCATCATCGTCCGCAAAGCGTTCGGCGTGGCCGGCGCCGGCCACTCGAACCACACGCGTGCCAGCCCCCGCTACGCGTGGCCCTCGGGCGAGTGGGGATCGCTGCCCATCGAGGGTGGCGTCGAGGCCGCCTACAAACGACAGCTCCAGGCAGCCGACGACCCGGACAAGCTCCGCGAAGAGCTGGAGGCCCAGCTGGCCTCCCTGCGCGACCCCATCCTCACCGCAGAAGCCTTCGGCGTCGAAGAGATCATTGACCCGCGCGACACCCGCCCGCTGCTTTGCGAATTCGCCCGCCGAGGCTGGGAGATTGTCGCCGCCGAGTCGCGCGGGCCAAAGGGACGTGGCATGCGGCCGTAGCGCGCCGGCGTATTGCGGCGAAGCTTATAATATGCCTTCGGGAAGGAGGCCCGGAATGCCCCTGGAAACCATTAACGGCGTCAAGATCTTCATCGAAGATTACGGTTCCGGCGATCCGCTGGTGCTTGTCCACGGCTCCTGGGTCGACCACACGGAGTGGCCGTTCATTGTGCCGCTTCTAGCACCGCAGTTCCGGGTCACAATCTATGACCGCCGTGGCCACAGCCGGAGTGAGCGCCCGTTGGCTCAGGGCAGCATCCGCGAGGACGTCGCCGACCTTGCCGCAATCATCGAGCGCGCGGGCGCGCCCGCCCACGTGCTCGGCATCTCCATGGGCGCTTCCATTTCGCTCCGTCTCGCCGCCGAGCAGCCGGCGCTGTTCCGAACGCTCGCTTCCCACGAGCCCCCGCTGCTCGACCTTCTGCGCGACGATCCGGCAACAAGACCGATCGCTGAGAACCTTACAGCCGCCTTTCTATCCGTCGCTGACGCCGTGGCGGCCGGAAATATGGAGGAGGGCGCTCGGCGATTCCATGAAATGATCCTCGGCCCTGGCGGCTGGGACACTATGCTCACGGACGATGAGAGACGCATGCTGATCAACAATGCCCCCACTTTCCTCGATGAAACCCGCGACCCTGAGATTCTGAGCATCGACACTGAAGCCCTCTCCCGCTTCCGTGGTCCGGTGCTCCTCAGCGATGGCTCCGAGACCCCACCCTTCTTCACGATGGTGCTCGACAAGCTCGTCGCCGTCCTGCCGAACGCCACCCGCAAGACATTCGCCGGCGCCGGCCACATCCCCCATGTCTCCCACCCCCAGGAATACGTTAAAGTGATCACCGAGTTCGTAACTGCTGCCTCAAAGTAGGTCCCAGACCCAGGTAATCAGCACGGCGACTCGTTTCCAAAGAAGGAGGGCGGGCCACTCGAGCCCGCCCCTTCGCGTTTAGCCTTTCCGTTCCGTTCAGCGCGCCAGCTGGTAGACCTTACCCTCAGTCTTGATGCTCGGCGCCACCACCATCTCCGCGTCGTGGAATTCGGCAATATTCTGGGCGCCCGTCATCCCCATGCAGGTGCGGATCGCACCCACCAGGTTCTCGGTGCCGTCCGTGCGGGACGTCGGGCCGAAGAGCAGGCGATCCAGCGTCGTGTCGACGCCGGGGCGGATGCGCACTCCCCGCGGGAGCGAGGCATGCCCCGTGGACATGCCCCAGGCGATGCCCTTCGCCGGCGCCTCTTCGGTCCGAGCGAAGGCCGTACCCAGCATGACCGCGTCCGCGCCCGCGGCCAGCGCCTTGCAGACGTCGCCGCCGTTGCGCATACCGCCGTCCGTGATAATCGGGACGTAGCGGCCGGTTTCGCGGTAATGCGCGTCGCGGGCGGCGGCGCACTCTATCGTCGCTGTTACCTGCGGCACCCCCATGCCGAGCACCTCTCGCGAGGTGCAGATCGCGCCCGGGCCGACGCCGACGAGCACGCCGGCGACGCCTGACTCCATCAGCTCCTTGGTCGCCGTATAACCGACCGTGTTACCGATGAGAACGGGCACTCGCAGGTTCTCGATCAGCTCTTCGAGGATCAGGCCGCGCGGCGACGTGGAGATGTGGCGGGCCGTGGTGACGGTGGACTGGATCACAAAGATATCCGCACCTGCGTCCACGGCAAGGGGTGCGAGCTTCTTGGTCATGGCCGGAGTACAAGAAACGGCGCACACGGCGCCGCTTTCCTTGATCTGGCGGACTCGCTTCCCGACCAGTTCTTCCCTGATCGGCGCCGCCGTGAACCGCTGGATCACTGCCGCGGAGTCCTCCTGGCTCGTGGCGACGATCTCGGCAATCGCAGAGTCCGGGTCGTCGTGCCGGCACTGGAGACCTTCGAGGTTCATCACCGCCAGGCCACCAAGTCGCGCCATCTCGCCGGCAAACCGGGGGTTGACTACGGCGTCGAGAGCGGCGGCGACAATCGGGAAGTTGAACGTGTGGTCGCCGACTCGGAAGTGGACATCCGTCAGCTCGGGATTGACGGTTACGTTGCCGGGGACAATGGCCACTTCGTCAAACCCGTAGGCGGGCCGGAGTTCCTTGAAAGTTGCTAAACTCATAGGTACCTCGCCTCGGAAAATGCTCTACCGCCGGGGGCAGCGGCTGAGCGGGAAAAAGAAGTGCTTTAAATTATCGTATCAACCGGTGGCCGAGGCAGTCAACAGGCCGATTCCGCGATTTTGAGCAACAGTATAAACGCTTTCCACATTAAACCGTTCACCTGTATTATCAGTTGACATGGGTGCGTTGTACCTCGTCGCTACTCCTATAGGCAACCTGGAGGACATTACTCTCCGGGCCGTGCGCGTCCTGGGCGAGGTCTCACTCGTAGCAGCTGAGGACACGCGAACCACGCGCAAGCTCCTGGCCCATCACGGGATCCGCGCCCGCCTCCTCAGCTACAACGAGCACAACATGAAGGGCCGCACGCCCCAGATCCTTGCCGCGCTGGAGGCCAGCGACGTTGCCTTCGCCTCGGAAGCCGGCACCCCCGGCGTGAGCGATCCCGGCTACGAATTGGCCCGCGCCGCCATCGAGGCCGGCTACCCGGTCGTCGCCATACCCGGCGCCTCCGCCCTCCTGACCGCCCTCTCGGCCTCCGGCCTGCCGATGCGGGAGTTTACGTTCCTGGGATTCCTACCTCGCCGCTCTAGCGAGCGGCGCAAGCTCTTCGAGTCGCTGAAGAACGACCGCCGGACGCTCGTAGTCTTCGAGTCGCCGCGCCGCGTCCGAGCTGCGCTCGAAGATATCCTTTCCACCCTCGGCGACCGCCGCATCGCCGCTGCGCGCGAGTTGACGAAAATGCACGAGGAGGTCTTCCGGGCCACAGTCAGCGAAGCCCTCGCCCATTTCACCGAACCCCGCGGCGAATTCACCATCGTCATCGAAGGCGCTCCACCTGGGGCGGCGGTTGCTGTGCTCACGGGGGAGTCGGAACACCACGCCCGCAAGCAGCTCGCCGGCCTGCGTGCCGCCGGCGTGAAAGGACGCGAGGCCGCCCGCCGCGTCGCCGCCGAGACCGGCCTCCCCCAACGGGACGTGTACCGGTTGTGGACCGAGACATCCCGCAAACGGGCGTAGCCGCATCGACGTAGCCGAGGCTTTCCGGCACGGCGGCGCTGCACAAGCCGCCGCTATATCCGGCGCGATGCTACAATCCCATCGAGCAACACATGACTGAGACCCGCCGCAAGATCTTCCTGGGCGTCGCCTGGCCCTACGCAAACGGCTCACTCCACATCGGACAGATCGTGGGAGCCTACCTGCCACCGGATATCTTCGCCCGCTACCACCGCACCGCGGGCAACGACGTCCTCATGGTCTCCGGCAGCGACTGCCACGGCACGCCCATCACGGTCCGCGCCGAGGAGGAGGGCGTCTCCCCTGGCGAGATCGCTGCCCGCTTCCACGAGGAGTTCCTCCAGTCCTGGGACCGGCTCGGGATCAGCTTCGACCTCTTCACGACCACCAGCACCGAGAACCACGCCGGCGTTTCGCAAGACATCTTCCTCAAGCTCCTCGAACGCGGAGATATCTACGAGGGCTCGATGAGCCTGCCGTTCTGCACCGTCGAGGGGCGATTCCTTCTCGACCGTTATGTCGAGGGCACCTGCCCCAATTGCGGCTACGAGGGCGCCCGCGGCGACCAGTGCGACAACTGTGGCCGCGTGCTCGACCCGATCGACCTCATAAACCGTCGCTGCAAGTTCGACCGCTCGGAGCCCGAGCTTCGGGAATCCCGCCACTTCTTTCACCGCCTCAGCGCCTACAACGAGCGACTTCGCGACTGGCTCGCCGGCAAGGACTTCTGGCGAAAACCCGTGGTCAACTGGGCCCGCGGCTGGATCGAGGAAGGCCTGAAGGACCGCGCCATCACCCGCGATGTGAGCTGGGGAGTGCGCATACCCGTTGAAGGCTGGGAGGACAAGCGCATCTACGTCTGGTTCGAGGCCGTAATCGGCTACCTGTCGGCCGCCATCGAGTGGGCGCAGCGTTCAGGCAATCCCGAGGCCTGGCGCATCTTCTGGCAAGACCCGGAATGCCGTCACTACTATTTCATCGGCAAGGACAACATCCCCTTCCACACCCTTATCTGGCCGGCGTACCTCATGGGCTACAGCGCCGCCACCGACGAGCAATACAACCTGCCCTTCGACGTCCCCGCCAACCAGTACCAGACGATCAAGGGCAGCAAGGCATCCACCAGCCGCCGCCTCGCCGTTTTCGTTCCGGATTACCTCTCGCGATTCGACCCTGACCCGCTGCGCTACTACCTCTCGGCCACGATGCCGGAGATGCAGGACTCCGATTTCACCTGGGCCGACTACGTCCGCCGCAACAACGACGAGCTGGTGGCTACCTGGGGCAACCTGGTGAACCGCGTCCTCACCTTCACCTACCGCAGCTTC
>DASSZB010000013.1:0-4907 GCA_035702935.1 Dehalococcoidia bacterium | reverse complement strand
TGGGGTGGAACGCGCTCCCCCGACTGGCCCGCGAGATCGGCCACGCTCGGGCGCTTGAGCTAACGATCACTTGCGATCGGTTCACGGCAACTCAGGCGCACGACTACGGCCTTGTGACCCACCTCGTGAAGGACGGGGAGGAGGAGGAGACGGCCCGGGGGCTGGCGGAGAAGATCGCCGGGCGGCCGGCCCTGCCCGTCGCACTGACGAAGGCGACGATGAAATCGCTCAAGCGGGGCACGGAGATGGGCGATGCCGTCTACAGCGATGCGGACCTGCTGCTATACAGCCGGCTCATGGCTCAACGTGCAGCGCGGCTGGAGAAAGAGGGCCGCGCCTAGACCGTGCTGCCGATGGCGGAGCAGCCCTTCGCGGTCGGCCGTTGCATGCGGGCCACGTAGGCAAGGATATCAAGCGCGTCTTTGGATGTGACCCGGCCATCGCAGTCAACGTCGGCGATCCCGTTACAGCCCGTATTGGCTGCCAGCCGGGCGACCGAACGCAGCACCCCGAGGGCGTCCGCCGATCCCACCCGGGCGTCACAATCCACGTCACCGAACACCGTCGTTATAGATGCGGTCCCGCAGGCGACGTCCGGCGCCGCTGACCCGGCGGCGTTTGCGCTCTCCCCGAAGTTGGCCGTCCAATACAGGCCGTAGGGGCTGCCGGGCACGCTAACCCGGCCCAGGCCGATGACCTGGTAGGTCGCGCCAAGCATGTTGGCGTTGTGCCCGGCGGAACTCCTCCAGGCGTCGAACACCGCCTGCGCCTCACCGAGCGACACGCCCGCCGCGATGTTTTCGCCCACGCCTCCCGTGTAGCCGTAAGCCCGGGCCCGTGCTCCCGGGTCGCGCCCCAGGGAATCGATGTGGCCGAGATAGGCTCTGGCGCCCATGTCGCCGCTCATCCAGTCGGACGCTGTGCTCAAAGAGGTGCTGAGGGCCAGCGGCTGCCGTCCGTTCTGGAGCCGGTACTGGTTAATGATGTCCAGGAGCCGCTCTTCGTAGCAGTCGATGCTGGGATCGGCGTGACCGGGCGATGGCTGCAGGAGTGATACCAGGGCCGCGGCGGCCAGTACGGCAGCGCCGGTGGCGGCGAGGAGATGGTTGCGGAGGCGACCCCAACCCCGCGGGACCGTTGTCAGCGCTTAACCCCCTCGAAGCAGGCGCTCATTGCCGGTCAGTTTGTGGCCTGGAGTCCGTCCGGTCAAATGACATAAGGACGCTTCGGCTGCTACGCATCGCGAAATATGTCACGAATGCGCCGGTAAACGCCCTTTGGTGAAAATTTGGTTGCAAAATGGTGTAACGTGCCTCGCCCGGGTGTCGTCTATGTTTGCGACGCGGGGCTGAATTTCACCCTGCGTTACCGGGGTAAGATGGCTCGTTCTCTCGACACCCGAAGAGGGCGTCACACGCCCCTGGAGGTGCAGCACCCTTCCAGGGTTAACCTGCCCGTTCGCCGTCCGGCGATCGTCCGCAGAGAGCGTCTCATAGACCACCTGTCGGGCTCCGTCCAGGAGTGCCGGGTGACGCTAATAAGCGCCCCCGCCGGCTACGGCAAGACGACGCTCTTGCTGGACTTTGCCCAGTCATGGGACCGGCCGGTCTGCTGGTATTCGTTGGACGCCAGGGACGCGGAGCTGCAGACGTTCCTTCGGTATCTTGTAGCGTCCGTGCAGTCCCAGCTCCCGGACTTCGGCGCCGCCCTGGCGGAGATGCTCACATCCGGGCAGGGCATCTGCCCGGATCAGGCGATAGACCTTCTGACCACAGCCGCGCAGGACGTTGACGGAACATTCGTTATCATCCTGGACGATTTTCACTATCTGGACGATGCTCACCCGGACGTTCGCGACGCCGTGGAGGGTTGGCTCTACCGTCTCCCCGAGAACTGCCACGTAGTGCTTTCCGGTCGCACGCAGCCGCAGCTAGGCGTACTCCCGATCATGTCGGTCCGCCAGGAAGTAGACCGCATCACCGCCAGCGACTTCTCGTTCACATGCGACGAAGTCGTCAACCTGTTCCGCGAAGTCCTGGGCAGGGAGCTTTCGCTGGACGATGCGCAGCAACTGGCCGATCTCACGGAAGGCTGGGCGGCGGCGCTGGTGCTTATGGCTGACAAGTCGAAGAACGGCCGTTCCCCAAAGTTCCTCGAGCAGCTGCGGTCCTCCGACACGCTCTTCCAGTACATGACTCGCGAGCAGTTCGGCCCGCTGCCGGACGATATCAAGGAGTTTCTCACGGGCAGCGCCGTGCTCCGCTCCGTGGACGAGGAGATGGTGAACCACCTGCTGCGAGTCACGGACGCCGGCGACAAGCTGGCGTTCCTGGAGCGGCGCAACCTTTTCGTCGTGCGGGACGAAAGCGGGAAAAACCATTATCGATATCACCGCCTCTTCCGGGCGTTCCTGGTCAGCCATCTCCGCGCGAAGGACCCGGCCCGTTTTGTCGAACTGAACCTGGCGGCGGCGGCGCTGATGGAAGCCGCGGAGGGCGTCGAAGAAGCCGTTTACCACTACATCCAGGCGGCTGCCTGGGACCGTATCGTGCAGGTCACGGAGCGGGTGGGTTGGCGCCTGTTTGAGGAGGGCCGGTGGGACACGCTCGCCGACTGGCTGGACGCCGTCCCCGCCGAGGAACTCGCGGCTCAGCCAAAGCTAATCCTCTGGAAGGCGCGGATACTGCACCGCCTCAACCAGATCGACAACGCCCTAGCCCTGCTGGCCCAGGCCACCGTTTCGCTGGAGGCCGACCAGGAATGGGTCGCGCTCGCGGAGGCCCTCATCACGAAGGGCATGTGTCTCCGCATCAAGGGAGACTGCCAGCAGTCCCGTGACGCCCTGACGCAGGCCAGCAAGCTGCTGAAGAAGCATAACGGCCCGGCTTCGACGCTGAGCGAGGCGCGCAAGGAGCTGGGCATCACGCTCAGTCTCTGCGGCGAGCTCCCCCAGGCAATACAGGAACTCACGGCCGTGCTCGACATCTACGAGGGCACCGGGGACGTCTACAACATCGCCCACACAAGCGACCAGTTGGCTGCGGCCCTCGGTTTGGCCGGACGCCTGGCGGAGGCCGCGGGCCACGGAGAACGGGCCCGCCAGCGCTGGATGCGCCTGGGAAATCACCCGCGCCTTCTCGAAACGATGCTAAACCTTGGTGTCACGTATTTCCTGCAGGGCGATTATGGCAACGCGGAAACGGTGATCCGGCAGGGACTGGAGAAGGCGCGAGCGCTGGGAAACCCCCGGCCGGAGGTTTACCTGCTCGCCTCGCTGGCTGATATCAAGCGCGACATGGGCGAGTACAGTGAGGCGCTGGAACTGTACACCTCCGCGCTGGATCAGGCCTGGAGCCTCGACGATGCCTACGTCCGCATATACATCGAGGATTCCGTGGCCAACGCCTACCGCCTAACCGGCGATCTCGTGAACAGCGAGTCCTGGGCGCGACGGGCGCTGGCCGACGCGGAGAAGCGCGGCGGCGCCGTCGAAATGGGCATCTGCTTCACGACGTTGGGCCTACTCCGCCGGCACCAGGGAGACCTGAAGGAAGCGGTCGAGCAACTGGAAAACGCCATCGCCTTCCTCCGCGAGACACATGCCCGCCGCGAACTGGCGCTGGCCGAACTGCACCTGGCGGGCACCTACTTCTCCCTGAAACGTAAGACCATGGCGCTGGAGGCGCTGCAAGAGGCCGCGGCCGCGGTATCGGACCTTGGGTACGACCACTTTTTGCTCGTTGAGGCGGCGCGCAACCCGTTGCTGATCCAGTACGCGGCGGCCAATAAGATCGCCGATGGCTACTTCCAGCGCGTATTGAAGCTGATCAAGACGCCGCAGGCCACCGGCCGGCCCGAGCTGAACGCGGCGCCGGACGAATCAGAGACGTCCGAAGGCATCCGGGCCTACGGGTTCGGCCAGCCGCGCGCCGTCATGGGCGGGCACGAGATCACCGACCTGGAATGGCGGAGCGAGAAGAGCAGGGAGATGTTCTTCTTCTTCCTCTGCAACAGGCGGCCGCTGCGCAAGGAAGAGATCGTGGCCGCCCTGTGGCCGGACCTGCAGGAGGATAAGACAACCAGCGCGTTCCACTCCAACATGTACCGCCTGCGCAAGGCGCTGTACCAGGACTGCATCGCCAAGGACTCCGGGCGCTACGTCCTGGACCCGCAAGGGCGGTTCTGCTTCGATGTCGAGAAGTTCCAGGCGGCGCTCAAGGACGCCGACGCGCTGCGCAAGGGCAGCCCGGAGGCAATCATCCTGATGGAGAAGGCCCTGGCGCTCTACACAGGGCAGTTCGCTCCGGACTTCTATTCGGAGTGGGCGGAGACCCTACGCTGGCAACTGGAAGAGCAGTACATGAGCCTGCTGACCGCCCTGGCGACCGCTTACAGCCAGCTGGCGGAGTACAAGAAGAGCGCGGACATCTGCCAGCGCATACTGGAGTTGGATGAATTCAACGAAGCGGCCTGGTACCGGCTGATGTCGAACTACGTGCACTCCGGGCAGCTGGAAGCCGCCCGCTACTGCTACAACCGCTATGCGGCGGTCATCACCAAGGACATGGAAGACGAAGCGATGCCCAGCTTTGAAGACGTGCACGAGGAGATCAAAAACAGCAAGGCATAGCTCGCCGGGCAGGGGAAAACGGGAGCGGTCCGTCGATTCGACGGGCCGCTTCTGCTTTTGCGCCCACGGCCCAGGTTTCATTCGCCGGTTTCCCGCACCGCTCGGTGGAAATCACGGCGAGAAACCGGCGAGACGTGTCTGCGACACTGGTACCGGAGAGAACGAGAACCATACGCTCATCAGCGGTCTCGCCGGAATTCGCAGATTCCTGGCGAGATTCCGGCGAGAGGCTCCTGCGACACTGGCTACAGAGAACAAACGAATGGGATCGAGGCAC
>DASSZB010000381.1:0-6905 GCA_035702935.1 Dehalococcoidia bacterium | reverse complement strand
AGGTCCTGGCCCTCAAGCAGATGGCTGAGTACCGCGACTTCTATAGCATCGACAAGGCGCCGGAAGAGCGCCAGCGCGGTATCACGATCGCTATCGCGCACGTCGAGTACGAGACGGACAACCGGCACTACGCCCACATCGACTGCCCGGGTCACGCCGACTACATCAAGAACATGATCACGGGCGCTGCCCAGATGGACGGCGCCATTCTGGTCGTCGCCGCCAACGACGGCCCCATGCCGCAGACACGCGAGCATGTCCTCCTGGCCCGCCAGGTGGAAGTGCCGCGAATCGTAGTCTTCCTGAACAAGGTGGACATGATGGAGGACCCGGAACTGCTCGACCTCGTCGAGCTGGAGGTCCGCGACCTTCTCAACAAGTACGAGTTCCCCGGCGACGACATCCCGATCGTGCGCGGCAGCGCCCTCAAGGCGCTGGAGAGCACCTCGCAGGACCCGAACGCGCCGGAGTACCAGCCGGTCTGGGAGCTGATGAACGCCATCGACACCTACATTCCGGAGCCCGTGAGGCCGAAGGACAAGCCGTTCCTGATGCCCATCGAGGACGTCTTCGGTATCAAGGGCCGCGGCACCGTGGTCACCGGCCGTATCGAGCGCGGAGTCGTCAAGACGGGTGAGGAAGTGGAGATCGTCGGCTTCGGCGAGACCCGGAAGACCGTCTGCACCGGCGTCGAGATGTTCCGCAAGATCCTCGACACGGGCGAGGCGGGCGACAACGTCGGCTGCCTGCTCCGCGGTGTTGAGCGCGACGACGTCGAGCGCGGCCAGGTGCTGGCCAAGCCCGGCTCGATTACGCCGCACACGAAGTTCGAGGCCGAGGTCTACGTGCTCTCAAAGGAAGAGGGCGGCCGCCACACTCCGTTCTTCAACGGCTACCGCCCGCAGTTCTACATCCGGACAACGGACGTGACCGGCGCCACGAACCTTCCCGACGGCGTGGAGATGGTGATGCCGGGGGACAACATCAAGATGACCTCCGAGCTGATCACGCCGGTGGCGCTGGAAGAGGGTGTGCGCTTCGCCATCCGCGAGGGCGGCCGCACTGTTGGCGCCGGTGTCATCACGAAGATCCTGGCGTAAAGGACGTTGACAGGCATTGGCTAAGAAAGAAGACCGCACGGTATTTGACATGGCCTGCACGGAGTGCAAGGAACGTGCCTATACCACGCAGAAGAACCGGCGCAATGACCCGGACCGCATAGAACTGAAGAAGTTCTGCCCGCGGTGCCGGCAGCACAGGGTCTTCCGGGAGGTACGGTAGTCCCCGCCAGGGGCCAGCCAGCCATGAACCGCGCCGTCAGACGACAGCAGACCAAGGACTCCAAGGGCGGGCGTGCCACGGGCGCGCGCACAGCGCTCCCCAAGACGGGGGGCGCGCGACCAGGCGCCCGGACGGCCGGGAGCGGCGGCGGGGGCGGCGGCGTGCTGGCCTGGAGGCCGCGCTTTGTCATGGATATCATCAGCGAACTGCGCAAGGTGGTGTGGCCGTCGCGCGACGACACGTTGCACCTGGCAGTGGTGGTGGTCATCGTGACCATAATCTTCGGAGCGTTGCTCGGCGCCATCGACATCGGGTTCGGCTGGCTGATCGACAAGACACTCCTGAAGTAAGGGGAATGTGGTGGCAAAGAAGCGGCGGACCGACACACTCGTAGAAGATGCACCGGCGGAGAAGCGCCCGAGGCGGGAGGAGATTCCCGAAGCAGAGCTGTTCCGGCCGGGCAGCGCGTGGTACGTGGTCCACACTTATTCCGGCTACGAGGACAAGGTGCGGACCAACCTGGAGCAGCGCATCAAGTCCATGGACGCGCAGGAACTGGTGTTCCGGGTCGTTGTGCCCTCGGTTGAGGAGATCGAGATCCGGGACGGCCAGCGGCGCACGGTGCCCCGCAAGATTTTCCCAGGCTACGTCCTGGTCCAGATGATGGCACTGAAGCAGGAAGACGTGCACGCGACGGAGCAGGACAAGGCTCTGTCCAGCAAGGCTTGGACCGTCGTCCGCAATTCGCCCGGTGTAACCGGTTTCGTCGGCTCCGGCACGGCGCCCACGCCGCTCGAAGAAGCGGAGGTGCGCTCCATCCTGAAGCAGATGCGGGCGGAGGAGCCCCGGATCAAGGTCGGCTTCCAGATCGGCCAGAGCGTGCGCGTCGTCGACGGGCCGTTCTCGGACTTCGTGGGGACGGTCGAGGAGATCAACACGGAAAAGGGCAAGGTGAAGGTGGCGGTGTCCATTTTCGGCCGCGAGACGCCCGTGGAACTAGACTTCCTGCAGGTGGAGCGGCTATAACGGAGAGCGACCGCCCGCAGGCTGGTTTCCCGCCACGCCCCTACGCAGACGATTCGCCCAAGACCAAGATCGAGTAAGAAGAGTAGAACCATGGCCAAGAAGATTCGAGCAGTAATCAAGCTACAGCTCTCTGCCGGAGCCGCCACGCCCGCGCCGCCGGTGGGCCCCGCGCTGGGTCAGCACGGCGCCAACATCATGGCGTTCTGCAAGGAGTACAACGAGAAGACGTCCTCCCAGGCCGGCAGCATCATCCCCGTCGAGATCATCGTCTACGAGGACCGCTCCTTCACCTTCTCCCTCAAGACGCCGCCCGCTTCTGACCTCATCCGCAAGGCTCTGGGCATCGAGAAGGGGAGCTCCGCGCAGAAGCGGGAGAAGGTGGGCACGCTGACCCGCGCACAGCTGAAGCAGATCGCGGAAGCGAAGATGAAGGACCTGAACGCGAACGACGTGGACGCCGCCATGAAGATGGTGGAAGGCACGGCCCGCAGCATGGGCGTAGAGGTAGCGTAATGGCACAGCACGGCAAGAAATACGTGGCCGCGGCGGAGAAGATCGACCGCGAGAAGGCTTACGAGCCGAAGGAAGCCGTCGCGCTGCTCAAGGAGATCGCCTACGCCAAGTTCGATGAGACGGTGGAGCTGCACATCCGCACGGGACTGGACACCCGCCACGCCGAGCAGCAGCTGCGCGGCACGCTGACGTTGCCGCACGGCCTGGGCAAGACCCAGCGCGTGCTCGTCTTCGCCGAGGGAGAAGGCGCGCGACTGGCCAACGAGGCAGGCGCCGATTTCGTGGGCGCGGACGACCTCGTGAAGAAGATCGAAGGCGGCTGGGTGGACTTCGACGTGGCGCTGGCCACCAAGGAGCTGATGGGCAAGGTCGGCCGCCTGGGCCGCGTCCTTGGCCCTCGCGGGCTCATGCCCAACCCCCGCACCAACACCGTAGTTGAGGCCGAAGACCTGCCCAAGGTCATCCGCGAGTCCAAGCAGGGGCGCGTGGAGTTCCGCACGGACCGCACGAACCTGGTGCACGTGCCGCTGGGCAAGGTGAGCTTCGAAGAGGAAGCGCTCATGGACAACCTCTCGGCGCTGATCGAGGCTATCGTGCGCGAGAAGCCGTCCGGCGCCAAGGGACAGTACATCCGCAGCCTGACGCTGACCACGACGATGGGCCCCGGCGTGAAGATGGACATCGCATCCACGCTTTCGCTGGCGGGGGCGGCGGTCGTATAATCGGGAGGTTCCTGGAAGCAGGGCCGTACACAAGAGAATAGCTGCCGCAGACAGCGGGCGTCCCACCGGACTTAATCTCCCGCCGAGGCAAAGGGAATGGGTAGCTGAGGGCTAACAGCTGACAGCTATCGGCATTTGGATCCCTTGCCGTTTGCGGCAAGGGGTTTTTGTTTGGACGGAACCGGGAAATACGGAACAGGGATGATCGTCGTGTTCCGGGCCCATGTTCCATGAAAGTGAGTGCCTATGCCTACACAGAAGAAGATTGACGCGGTCGCTGACCTGAAAGAGCGCCTGGAGAAGGCGACGATCATCGTCAGCACCGAGTACCGCGGCCTGCGCGTGAAGGAGATGCAGGACCTGCGCCGAAAGCTACGCGAGGGCGGGCTCGAGGTGAAGGTCGTGAAGAACACGCTCCTGAAGCTGGCTGCCGAAGAGGCCGGCGACCCGGATATCGTCCGCATCGTGGAAGGCCCAACGGCGCTGGCGATCGCTTACGGCGACATCATCGAAGCCAGCAAAGCGGTGGCGGCCTACGCGCAGGGCGCCCCCGCGACGTTCGCGGTGCGCGGCGGCTACATGGACGGCAGCGTCCTGACGGCGAACGACCTGCGTGACCTGGTCAGGATCCCGCCGCGTCCGGTGCTCATCGCCCAGTTCATGGGCCAAATGCAATCGCCGCTGGCCACGTTTATCGGCCTGCTGGACTCGCCGTTACAGGAGTTGACGGGTCTCTTCCAGTCGCTCCTGAGCGAGCTTCCGGGGCTGGTCGAGGCGCGGGCCAAGCAGTTGGAAGCAGCGTAAAGACGGGAGACCAGCCCAGGAGCGCAAGGCCTTGCGCGCCTACGGCATGACACGGCCACAACATACTGTAATCAAAACGGAGGTAATCGAGAATGGCTAAGGGCGAGAACAAGGTTGACCAGGTCCTGGACATCATCAAGGAGATGACGATCCTGGAGCTGCGCGACCTCAACCAGAAGATCCAGGACGAGTTCGGCATCACGGCCGCCGCGCCCGTCGCGGTGGCGGCGGCCCCGGTTGCCGCGGCTGCCGGCGGCGACGGCGCCGCTCCGGCCGCCGCCGAGGAGAAGACCGAGTTCAACGTGGTCATCAAGGACATCGGCGCCAACAAGATCAACGTCATCAAGGCGGTGCGCGAGGTGACGACGCTCGGGCTCAAGGAAGCAAAGGACCTGGTCGAGGCCACCCCCGCCACGGTGAAGGAAGCTATCGGCAAGGCCGACGCCGAGGCCGTGGTCAAGAAGTTGCAGGAAGCCGGCGCTACGGCCGAGCTTCAATAGCCGGAATACCTCAACGGAAGCATACCCAGTGCGCTTTAACAGGCGTTAGAATGGGCGGGCCGGTCTATCTGCGCGACCGGCCCGCCTGATCTGCCATGGAATGCTACGCGTGTGACAAGCCCGCCACGAGGCAGTGCCCTCGCTGCGGTAAGCCGTATTGCCAGGACCATGGAGACAACCTTTGCGCGGAATGCCTCGACCCGGTAAACGCCGCCCCGTCGAGCGCCGTCTTCCGCACGTCCCTCGTAGCCTTGCTGGCGGGCAGCGTTCTAGCGCTCTGGCTCCTGGTGCGGCCGCCTTCCGTGCCGGGTGACGAGGGTCCCGTTATCCGCCCGCAGCCGACCCCGCAGGTGACGCCCAACGGAACGGTCGGGCCAACGCAACCTGCCCTCTCGCCGACGCCGGTCCCCAGCGGCGCAGCTACACCAACGCCGGAACCCACGGCAACGCCGGAACCGACGGCCGCCGGGCCTATCGAGTATACGGTGCAGGAGGGCGACACCTGGTATGGCATCGCGGACGCTTACGGCATCGACGCCGCGGACCTGGCGGCCGTGAACGGCCTGACCCTGGACTACCTCCTGCAGCCGGGCGACGTCATACAGATCCCGCAATAGCGCATGTGCGACACGCTCTGCGCCATCCGCCCGCCGGGCGCCCTCTTCGCCAAGAACTCTGACCGGCCGCTGCGCGAGGTGCAGCTCATCGAGTCATACTCTCGCAGGGCCGGCGGAGCACCCCTGCAGACGCAGTACCTGAACATCGATGACCCCGGCGCACAGGCGCTGCTGGGTTCGCGGCCGGACTGGCTGTGGGGCTTCGAGCACGGCGTCAACGAGCGCCGCGTGGCCATCGGCAACGAGAAAGTGTACACGACCGGCGACCCGTTCGCGGAGCCGGCCGCGCTCATCGGCATGGACCTTGTGCGGCTGGGGCTGGAGCGCGGGGCCACGGCGGACGAGGCGCTGGGGGCGATGACCTCGGCGCTGGACCGGTACGGGCAGGGCGGTGTGGCAGACCAGACGAGCGGCGAACCGTACTTCTCCTCGTTTCTGATCGCAGACCCGCGCTCCGGCTGGATCCTGGAGACGGCGGGACGCACGTGGGTGGCCGCGCCGGTTAGTGAGTCTGCGGCCATCTCCAATCGCCTGACCGTACGCACCGAGTGGACGCGGTCCTCGCCTGACGTGCCGGCGGGCGCCGACTGGGATGCCTGGCGCAACCAGGTGGCCCCGACGGGATACGCGGACGTGCGCCTGGCCGCGAGCCGCGCCTGCCTGGCGACGCCGGCGGAGAAACTGACGCCGGCGGACCTCGCCGCGCACCTGCGGAGCCACGGCGCCGGTGCCTGGGCACGACCCGGGGACCCAGCAGGCGATGTTTCGCCGATCCCGTTGGACGGCAATCCCGTGAGCGGCACTGGCATCACGGTCTGTATGCACGTCGCCGGCTACCAGTCGACCACGTCGTCGATGGTGACGGAGCTTCCGGCGGACCCCGGGGCGCCGCTGCGGGCCTGGGTGGCGATGGCCAGCCCCTGCGCCAGCATCTACGTGCCGGTGTTTCCGCCGCACGCTGTGCCCGTGCCTCTCGGTGACGCAGCCGTCTGGGCGCGCTTCGCGGCACTGCGGGACTACGCCTGGCAGGGGCCGGAGGCGCTGGCCGAGGTGCGAGCGGCCTGGGCGCCGCTGGAGGCGGAGCTGTGGGCGGAGGCGGACGAGGTGGCGGCGGACTACGGCAAGCACGCGGCGTTTGTGGAGAGCGCGTGGCGGCAGGTGGAGGGCGTGCTGGGGCGGCTGAAGGCCTTGACCAAGGCCGTATGATACGAACCGGCGGCTCACCGGCGGATCCACTCCAAGAATCTTTGAGGAACACCGCAATGGCGTTCAGCCCCATTGAAACGCAACGATTGCGCATACGCAGCTTTGTGCCGGAGGACTGGCCGGCTGTCTACGCGGATATGTCCGACCCGGCGGTCTGGACGCGCTTCGCGGCACTGCGGGACTACGCCTGGCAGGGGCCGGAGGCGCTGGCCGAGGTGCGAGCGGCCTGGGCGCCG